>JAQVBN010000013.1 GCA_028690275.1 Minisyncoccota bacterium
ATGTCTTCTGTGAAACCAATTTCAAAAGTAAAAGATATTAAAGAAGATAATTTAAAATTAATTTATAAAAATATTATTAAAGTTTTAAAAGAATCTATAAAAGTTGGGGATAAAGAAGAAGAAGTTCCTACTGTTGAGCAAATTCAAGATATTGTAGAAGAGGGTCTTATGCTTGAGGATGAAGTAGAGGCGGCTAAAGCTTATATTTTATACAGAGAGCAAAGAAGAAGAGTTAGAGAACAAGACAAGGTTAGTGAAGAGGCGGTTGATAGAGTTGATGATTATCTAGAAAAATTAGACTGGGAGGTTAGAGAAAACTCTAACATGACTTTTTCTCTTCAGGGAATGAACCATTACACTGTTTCTTATATCGTAAAAAAATATTGGTTAAATAAAATTTATCCAAAAGAAGTTAGAGATGCTAACGAAAAAGGATTTTTCCATTTACATAACTTAGATACTCTTGCTTGTTATTGTGTGGGATGGGATTTGTATGATTTACTTTTAAGAGGATTTGGAGGGGTGGCTGGAAAAATAGAATCAAGTCCTCCTAAACATTTTAGGTCAGCCTTAGGACAAATTGTTAACTTTATGTATACCCTTCAAGGCGAAGCAGCTGGTGCCGTTTCCTTTTCAAACTTTGATACCTTGTTAGCTCCTTTTATTAGATATGACAATTTAAATTATAATCAAGTAGAGCAGGCTCTTCAGGAATTTTTATATAACATGGCCGTTCCAACAAGAGTTGGTTTCCAATGTCCATTCACAAATATAACTTTAGATTTAAGTCCATCTGATAACTTTAAAGACATGCCCGTTATTATTGGAGGAGAACCTCAAAAGGAAACTTATGGAGAGTTTGAGCCAGAAATGAAAATGTTAATCAAAGCTTTTTATACAGCTATGATTAGGGGAGATAAAAGTGGAAGACCTTTCTCCTTTCCAATTCCAACAATAAACATTACAAAAGATTTTCCATGGGAAGATCCAGAATTAGATAAATTATGGGAAGCTTCTGCTAAGTATGGAATTAATAATTTTGCTAACTATATTAATTCTGACATGAATCCAAGTGATTCTCGATCAATGTGTTGTAGATTAAGGTTAGATTTAACTCAATTAAATAACAGAGGTGGAGGTGGGTTGTTTGGTTCAGGATCTTTAACTGGAAGTATTGGTGTTGTAACTTTAAATCTTCCTAGAATAGGATATTGTTCTAAAACTAAAAAAGAGTTCTTAGAAAAATTAGGAGAATTAATGGATGTTGCCAAGGAAAGTCTTGAAATAAAAAGAAAGACTATTGAGAATTATGCCGATAAGGGATTGTATCCATATTCAAAATATTATTTAGCGGGAGTTAAAAAAGCTAAAGGGCAATATTTTGCTAATCATTTTGCTACTATTGGAATTATTGGTATGCATGAAGCCCTTATTAACTTTTTAGGAGAAGGAGTAAATACAGAGAAAGGAAAGAGAACAGCTTTGGATATTATGGACTTTATGAGAAATCGTTTAGTCGAATATCAAACAGAAACTGGAAACTTATATAATTTAGAAGCAACTCCAGCAGAATCTACTGCTTATCGTTTAGCTAAAAAAGACAAGGCTCTTTATCCAGACATTATTACTGGAGGAACAAAGAAGATTCCATATTATACAAACTCAACTCAGTTGCCAGTAAATTACACAGATGATATTTTTGAAGAGTTTGATCTTCAAGATGAAATACAATGTAAGTATACGGGAGGAACAACAGAGCATATTTTCTTAGGAGAAGAAATTAGTGATATTGAGACAACCAAAAAACTAGTAAAGAAAGTTTTTGAAACTTATCGTCTACCGTTTATTACCTTAACTCCAACTTTCTCTATTTGCCCAGTTCATGGATATGTTGCCGGAAAGCATTTCAATTGTCCTAAATGTACTATCGAACAACCATGTGAAGTTTATTCAAGAGTTGTTGGTTATTTAAGACCAGTATCTCAATGGAATGAAGCAAAACAACAAGAGTTTAAGGATAGAAAAGTTTTCAAAATTAAACAAAGCGATTATAAATAAAGCATGAAAATAGGAGGACTCCAAAAGACAACCTTGCTTGACTACCCAGGGGAAATTGCTTGCGTGGTATTTTTGACAGGTTGTAACTTTAGGTGTCCTTTTTGCTATTCAAAAGAATTGGTGGAAGAAGATTTAGACCTTCTTGAGCTAGTTAGAGAGGAAGAGTTTTTTTCTTTTTTAAAAAAAAGAAAAGGGCAATTGGGAGCTTGTGTTATTTGTGGAGGAGAACCGACTTTGAATAAAGATCTTCTTGATTTTTCTAAAAAAATAAAAGAATTAGGCTTTAAGGTTAAGTTGGACACTAATGGTTCTAATCCAGAAATGATAGAAAAATTAATCAAGGAAAAAGTTCTTGATTATATTGCTATGGATATTAAAGCTCCTTTCGATAAGTACGAAAAAGCAACAAAAGTAAAAGTTGATATTTCCAAAATTAAAAAATCAATTGAACTAATTAAAAATTCGGGCATTGATTATGAATTTAGAACAACAATTGTTCCTACAATTCATGAACTAAAAGATATTTATGAGATGGTGAATCAAATTGCTCCTGCCCAAAAATATTTTCTTCAAATTTTTAGAAAAGATAAAGAACTTTTAAGCCATGAACTAGACGATGTTCTTCCTTTTGACGAAAAAGAGATTAAGAAAATTATTGAAGAAATAAAATCAAATTTTGAAATTTGTAATTTAAGATGATACCTCTTTTTGATAATAAAAGATCAAAAAAAATACCACACATAACAATATTACTAATCTTATTAAACGTTGTTATTTTTTTTGTTTTTAAAGAAAGTCAAACGGATATTATTAAACTATATGGTTTTATTCCAGGAGAGTTTAATTTTTTTCACATTTTAACCTCCATGTTTTTACATGCTAATATCTGGCACCTATTATTTAATATTTGGTTTTTGTGGATTTTTGGAGATAATGTCGAAAACAGAATTGGTCATTTAAAATTTCTTTTATTTTATTTTTTGTGTGGAATTTCTTCGGCTATAATTTATTCGATTTTAGGAAATAATTTAACCATTCCTTTAATCGGAGCTTCGGGCGCGATTTCTGGAATATTAGGCGGTTATTTAATTTTATTTCCTAAAAATAAATTAAGGGTTTTTCCTAATTTTAATTTTTATAGTTTTGTTTATATTTTACTTTGGTTTTTAATCCAGCTTTTGCTTGTTTATTTTGGAAATGGAGAGGTTGGCTATTTGGGTCACGTGGGAGGATTTATAATTGGAATTATTTTAGTCTTATTTCTTAAATGACACATCCTCAAGCATTTATTTATATTTGCTTAAGTTTTTTATTGGGAATTTTTTTAGGATCTTTTTATCATTCCTTATTTTTAATTTATTTTCTTCTAATTATTTTATTTTCTATTATTGGTATTTTATGGAAAAGAAAACACGTTTTAATGGGCGTGTTTTTAATTATGTCTTTTTCTGTGGGTTTTTTATACGTTAATAATTCTTTGAGTAAAGTTTTAGACAATGAAGTCACTAATTATTTCAATTCTCAAATTGAAACAAAAGGAAGGGTGGTGAAAAATCCGAAAGATGATTTAGAGAGAAAAAAGGCAATTGTTAAAATAGAAGATGCTAAAATTTTAGTTTTTACAAATGAGGATTTAAGTTATGGGGACGAAGTTTTGGTTTCAGGAGAACTTATTGAGCCAGAATCTTTTAATAATTTTGACTACAAGATGTATCTTGCTAATCAGGGAGTAAGCGGAATTATCTTAGATTCTAAAGTAGAAATTATTCGCAAACATTATTCGATTCTTTACGACATCAAAAACAGAATAGAAAAAATAATTTTAGAAAATCTATCAATTAGAAAAGCTGGTATTTTAAACGCTACTATTTTGGGGGAAACGGATAATATGAGCTTTGATTTAAAACAAAAACTGGGATTTACTGGGATAAGTCATGTTGTGGCCATCTCCGGACAACATATTATTATTTTATGTATGATCATGCTTAGTTTTTTAGCTTATTTAAGGGTGGGAAGAAAAAAGGCAATCATTTTTACTGTTTTGTTTTTATTATTTTATATTATTTTGATTGATTTTCAGGCATCAGCCCTAAGAGCTTTTATTATGATGTGTTTTGTTTTGTTTGCGGAACTTTTAGGAAGGCAATCTGACAGTTTGCGTAGTTTGGTTATTGCTGCGGTTTTAATTTTATTTTTCAATCCTTTGTCTTTAGTTTATGACCTCGGCTTTCAATTATCTTTTTTAGCAGTTTTAGGAATTATTTTTTTTAATAATTTTTTTAAAGAAAAATTAAAATTTCTGAAGAATAGTTTTTTGATAGATCTTGTAGCTGTTAATTTTTCCGCCCAAGTTTTTGTTTTACCTCTCTTAATCTATACTTTTAATTATGTCTCCTTAGCTTCTTTTATAACGAACATTTTAGTGGTTCCAATATCGTCAGTTTTACTTGTCTTGGGTTTTGTCTGTGCCTTTATTTCTTTAATTCTACCTAGTTTATCTTTTTTACTTTTTGCTCCAATTTCATTTATTTTAGAATATATTCTTTTTATTGTTGATAAATTTTCTTTTATGATTATTTCTGTAAATAGTTTTCCAATTATTTTAATTTTTATTATCTATTTAGTTCTTGGAATTTTGGCTTATAAATTAAGGAAAGAGAGATTTGAATTTTATTTCTAAAAAAGATATAATAAAAGTGTAATTATTTTTAAACAAAAAGATGGCTAAAACAGAAAATAAAGTTTGGGTAGTTTCAATAGATATGGGTTATGGGCATCAAAGAACGGCTTATGCCTTGAAGGGTATTGCTCAAAATGGAGAAATTATTTCAGCCAATAACTATAAGGGAATTTTAAAGAGGGATCAAAAATTATGGAAGCAATCCCGTTCTTTTTATGAGTTTATTTCTCGTTTTAAAAACATTCCTGTTTTTGGTGATCTTATTTTCTCTTTATATGATAGGTTTCAATCGATTGTAAATTTTTATCCCAAAAGAGATTTATCTAAGGCGGGTTTCGTCGAAGAATCTATTTATTCTCTTTTGAAGCATAACTGGGGGAAGCATTTAATAAATAAATTAAGTAAAAACTCTATTCCTTTAGTAACTACTTTTTTTAACGTAGCTTTTATGGCGGAATATTTTAATTACCCTTGTAATATTTTTTGTATTGTTTGTGACACCGATATCTCAAGAGGATGGGCTCCGTTAGATCCTAAAAATACAAGAATTAAATATTTTGCACCAACCATTAGGGTGGCTGAAAGATTAAAGCTTTATGGGGTAAAGTTAGAAAATATACACTTAACAGGTTATCCTCTTCCCGAAGAAAATATTGGATTAAGGGATAGTATTATTAAAGAAGATTTAAAAAATAGATTAGTTAATTTAGATCCTAAAAAAGCATATTTTAAAAAATATGATAGTCTTGTTCTTCATAAACTAGGGGAAATTCCTAAAAAATCTAATCATCCACTAACGATTATGTATTCGATTGGAGGAGCGGGGGCACAAGTTCCAATGGCGATTAAGGTTGCTAAGGCTTTAAAGGATAGGTTAAAGAAAGGAAAAGTTAAATTAATTTTTTCCGCAGGAACTAGAAAAGAGGTTAAAGACTATTTTGAAAAACATACAAAAGGTATTGATAATATTGAAATAATCTATGAAAAAGATTTTGAATCTTATTACAATAGTTTTAATAAAGCATTAAGGACAACCGACCTTTTATGGACTAAGCCATCAGAACTTTCTTTTTACGCCATGCTTGCTATTCCAATTATTATTGCTCCCGAGATTGGTTCTCAGGAAAAGTTTAATAAAAGATGGATAGAAAATAGTGGCTTTGGTATTAGTGAACAAAATCCAGAATATATTAATGATTGGTTATTTGATTGGATAGATAGAGGTTTTTTTGCGGAAATGGCCATGAACGGTTTTATTAAAGGAGAAAGAAACGGTATTAAAAATATGAAAAGAAACATTACAAGATGTTCTGGTTATTAATTGCAATTGTTGCTTATTTCTTTTTAGCTTTGTCTTCACTGGGAGATAAAGTTTATCTAAAAGGAAAAGAAAAACCAAAATTATATGTTTTTTATGTTGGTCTTTTAAGTGGGCTAGTTGTTTTGCTAATTCCTTTTATTAAAGATTTTGGTCTCCCTCCTTTAGATATTTTAATTTGGCCAATACTTGAGGGTATTGTTTATGTTTTAGCTCTTTACTCAATGTATTATGCCTTGGATAAATACGAAGTTTCGGTTGTGGTTCCGGCCATGGGAGGATTGCAGCCAGTTTTTATTTTCTTTTTAAGTATTGGTTTTTTCCAAATCACAGAAATATCTTTTAAAAGCGTTGCAGCTTTAATTATTTTAATTATCGGAACGTTTTTAATTTCTTCTAATGGAAAGAAAATAAAAGCAAACAGCAAAGAGTTTTTATTTTCTTTATTGCCAGCTCTTTTATTTGCTCTAGACGCTATCTTAACAAAGCAGGTTTTTATGGGAGAGTCTTTCTTTGAAGGTTTGGTTTACATGAGAATAACTTCCTTTTTAGTTGTTCTTTTCTTTTTGTTTGATAAGCAATTAAGAAAAAGTCTTTTTAAGAAAAGAAAAAGAGGTGTTTTCTTGGGAGCACAAGCTGCTGGAGGAGTAGGAATATTGCTTCAGTCTTACGCCATCAGCTTAGTTCCTGTTTTAAGTCTTGCTACTTTGAATGCTCTTAAGGGGGTGCAATATGCTTTTCTTTTAATAATAACTCTTTTTATTTCTAGCTTTCATTCCAAAATTTTACACGAGAAATTTGATAAGAAAACTTTAAGAATAAAGATTATTTCTGTAGCTATTATCGCTCTTGGAATTGCTTTGTTGATGTGATATAATTTTTAATATGAATAAATTCTTGTGGATGATTACCATTCTTTTAATAATTATTATCTCTCTCTTTCTCCTTTTTTTACTAACAGGTAAAAAGGCTCAAGCTGAAAATATTGTTTGGGGGGTGAATTTTTCATCTAAACAAGCTACCGACTTAGGGCTTGATCCAAAAGAAACTTATCTTAAAATATTAGATGATCTAAAGGCAGATCATATAAAATTAGCGGTTCATTGGGATTCTATAGAAAAAGTAGAAGATTCTTTTGATATGACAGAATTTGATTTTTATATGAATGAAGCCCAAAAAAGAGGAGTTAAGATTATTTTAGCCATAGGAATGAAAACTCCTAGATGGCCAGAATATCATACCCCAGAATGGACAGAAGAAATGAGTCCCGAAGATCAACAAAAAGAGATTTTAGAGATGTTATCTTTTGTGGTAAATAGATATAAGGATTATTCTAATTTAATTGCTTGGCAAGTTGAAAACGAGCCTTTCTTTAATTATGGTAAAGCTCCTTGGAAGGATGGTAGTTTTCTTGAAAAAGAAATTAATATTGTAAAAGAAGCTGATCAATCTCACGAGGTTGTAATTACTGATAGTGGAGAAATGTCTTTTTGGTTTAAAGCAGCAAAACTGGGAGATGTTGTTGGAGTAACAATGTATACTAAGGTTTGGTCAGATATAATTAAGAGTGATTTTTATTATCCTTATTCTCCTAGTTTTTACGGAAAAAAAGCGGATTTAATCAAATTATTTTTCAAAAAAGAGGTTTGGTGTTTAGAGCTTCAAGCAGAGCCATGGGGAAAAGAATTGATACAAGATTCTACCGTAGAAGAGCAGCTTGAAAGTATGAGTATTAATAGATTTAAATATAATTTAGAATATGCTAAAAAAACAGGGCTTAATACTTTTTATTTCTGGGGAGCAGAATGGTGGTATTATATGCAAGAAAAGTATAACGACTCTTCTTTTTTAGATGAAGCAAAAAATTTATGGAATTAAGTATTATTATACCAACATTGAATGAAGAAAAATTATTGCCATTTCTTCTTGAGTTGATAGAAAAAGAGAATGTTAAAAAAAACATAGAAGTTATTATTGCTGATGCTGGCTCTACCGACCAAACCGTAAAGATTGCAAAAGATTACGGATGTAAGATAGTTCCTGGAGGACTTCCTGCAAGAGGAAGAAACAGCGGAGCTAAGCACGCTACTGCTCCAATTTTATTCTTTTTAGATGCCGATGTTCTTTTTAAACCAGGAACAATAGCTAAAAGCTTGGAGCAATTCAAAAAGAAAAAATTAGACGCAGCTTCTTTTGGAATATACACCCAAGAAAAGAATCTTTATATGAATAAAACAACAATGAACTTGTTTTATAACTATCCTCAGAAATTATTGAAAAAAATTAGTCCAATGGGAGCTATGGGAATTATGGCTAAGAAAAGTATTTTTGAGAAAGTGGGGGGATTTGATGAAGAAATTAAATTAGCAGAAGATCATTATTTTGTTAAAAAAGTTAGCAAAATAGGAAAATATGGAATAATAAGACATATTAAATTATATATGCCACTTAGAAGGTTTCGTCAGGATGGATATTTTAAAACCTTCTTTAAATATGCTTATTGTTTTTGGTACATGAATTTAAAGGGGCCAGTTAAAAGTGAAAAAGTTCACTATAATTTCGGTCATTATAATAAAGATAAAATAAAAAAGAAAAAACATGTCAATTTACGAATTACCAAAAAGTAAGAAAAATACGGATAAGCAATTTTTTAAAAAAACTTGGAATGTTGTTTTCTTGGTTTTTATTTTTGCTATTAGTGTTTTAGTCGGTCTTTATATCGGACAAGAGATAACCAGGGAAGAAATTCCACAAGCAGAGGTTAGTTTAGTAGCTCAAGAAGAATATGCTGGGGAAACGGAACAGGAAAAGATGGTTATTTCTGTTGTAGAAAAAAGCATGCCTTCTGTTGTTAGTGTTATTGTTAAAAAAACTTTGAGTAAAATATATCTTAATTATTTCGGAGAAGATGCACTTGAACAAATTGGAGCAGGAACGGGCTTTATTGTGTCAGAAGATGGTTTGATTATTACTAATAAGCATGTTGTGGAAGACGAGTCTGCTGTTTATAGTATTTTAACAAATAGTGGTGAGGAATATGATGTTGAGATATTGTCAGAAAATCCTGTTCAAGATATTGCTATTTTAAAAATAAAAAATACTGAAAATGAAATTTTTCAACCTTTAATTTTAGGAGATTCTTCTTCTATCAGATTAGGACAAACAGCTATTGCGATTGGTAATGCTTTAGGAATGTATCAAAACAGTATTTCTGTGGGAGTTATTTCTGGACTTGAGAGAGATGTTGTCGCTCAGGGAAATAATGGAGAACTTGAAAGTTTACAAGATATTATTCAAACAGACGCAGCTATTAATTCAGGAAATTCGGGAGGACCCCTTTTAAATTCGAAAGGAGAAGTTATTGCTATTAATACAGCTGTTTCTCTAGATGGAGAAAATATTGGTTTTGCTGTTCCAATAAATAAAGCAAAAAGAGATTTAGAACAAGTTAGAAGCGAAGGAAAGATTTCTTATCCTTTTATAGGAATTCGTTATTTAACTCTTAACGAAGAATCTTCTGAAGAGTTCGGAATTTCTGTTAATTATGGAGCTTTTATCGTTGAAGAAGAGGATGGCTATGTTTCGATAGTTAAAGATTCACCAGCAGAAAAAGCCGGACTTCAAGCAGAAGATATTATTTTAGAAGTTGATGGACAAGAAGTAACGGAAGATAATAATTTGGTAGATATACTACAAAACTATTATCCTGGTGATACAATTACTCTTAAAGTTTTAAGAGATGGAGAAGAATTAATGGTAGCACTTACTTTAGCTGATTGGAACGATTTTTAAAGCTTGTTTTTTCACAATGAAATTGCTAGTATCTAATTGATGAACGAACTAGAAGAAATTAAAAACCGTCTTGATATTGTCGATGTAATTTCTGGGTATATAAAGCTTGATAAAGCAGGGGCAAACTATAGGGCATGCTGTCCTTTTCATAATGAGAAAACGGCCTCTTTAATGGTTTCTCCCACAAAACAAATTTGGCATTGTTTTGGATGTTCTAAGGGGGGAGATATTTTTGAATTTGTTAAAGAAATAGAGGGTATAGATTTTGGAGATGCTCTTAAGATTTTAGCCAATAAAGCAGGAGTAGAGCTTAAGGGGTATGATAAAAAAAATACAGCTCAAGAAAGAACCGAAAGACAAAAAATAGGAGAGGTGTTGGAGCAAGCGGCAAAGTTTTTTGAATATTATCTTAACAATTCTAAGGTAGGTCAAAAAGCTAAAGAATATTTATTTAAAAGAGGTTTTGATGAAGAATTAATTAAAGAATGGAGAGTGGGTTATGCTCCCGATAGTTTTACTCAGGTTTCTAATTTTTTAGAGAGTAGAGGTTTTAATAAGAATTATATTGAAAAAGCAGGTTTGGCTTTTTTAAAAACAAATAATAGTTTGTGTGATCGATTTAGGTCACGTATTATTTTCCCTTTTTTGAATATTAATTCAGAGGTAATTGGTTTTACGGGAAGAATTTTCGGGAAAGAAGAAGATGTGGCTAAATATTTAAATACCCCAGCAACGTTGTTATATGATAAAAGTAAAGCTCTTTTTGGAATAGATAAAGCTAAGGTTGAAATAAGAAAGGAGGACAAATGTATATTAGTTGAAGGGAATGTTGACTGTATTATGTCTCACAAGGCTGGAGTAAAGAATGTTGTTGCAGTTTCTGG
>JAQVBN010000014.1 GCA_028690275.1 Minisyncoccota bacterium
TACAGTTCTTTGAAAAGATTCCACGGCAATTTTTTGATCCTTTTTGACGTGGGAACAAAGATTTGCTGTGGACGAAAAATCACGGCAAGGAAGGTAAAATGTCAGAAAAAATCAAGGAATGGATTAAGCCTCATGGAGGAGCTGTCTTTATTGCACTATGTTTCATAGTGGTGATCATTATGGCTATTTCCATGATCTGTCTCCAACAGGAACAATCTCACTTTGAGATCACAGAAGAAAACCCAAGCTTCAATCTTGTCTCCGAAGCTACTAAAATAGATATAGGAGACTCTGTCAGAATTGTTGCTCAAACAAACCTAACGTTAGATTGGAGTCTAAACGACCCTCTGATGGGAAACTTGCGAAAGGTTTCTAATAACGAAGTAGTCTTTACTGCCTCTAAAAATGGAACCGTAATCATTTACGCAAACGCTCCAAACACTAACTACAAGGAAGAGATTGAAATACAAGTCTTCAATCCTCCAACAGTCAGTCTAGAAATTCTTTCAAGTGCTTTGCTTGAAAAGGGACAAAATTATCGCTTCGTTATCACTTATCCAAAAGATAGTGTTACCATCAACGAAATTACCCTAAAAGATGATCTAGGAAATGTTGTCGAAGGGTTGGACATTACTCACAATCTAATTAACATTGATAATGTGGGAATATACTCTCTCGAAGTCTCAGGTACGACCTATCTAGGAGAAACAATCAGGAATGCAACTCATTTCGCGATTCTACCCAAGATCGAATCTATGTCAAGCAAACCATCTTCTATAAGCCTTGTGAGCTTAGCTCCAGTAGACATTATGGCCATTGAAATTTTCTTAAACGAAACTCATGGGCTTAGTGTTGATCTTCAGCACATAGCCGAAAAGGGAACACCTGTAAGGGTTTCCGACGGCAACGTTGCTCTTCTTTTTGTAAGAGATAACGGAGAAGAAAGGGTCTGGGCGATAGAGAAACTAACCCTAGGAGACTTCTATCCAGTAGAAAATCAAAACGGTTTCAAGAAGGTTAGACTTTCAGACAACCAAGGAACATACTGGACGATCGCAGTAGATTACAGCGAATACACTTCAAAGATTACTTGTGTGGTCGCTTTCCCAGAAGGAAAAGGATTTTCTCTTGATGGACAGATAACTGGCAGTCAAAGTTCTGACAGTTCCTCTGGTGGCGGAGGAAGTATTCCTCCAATAGTGGTTCCAAGTGGACCATCACCCGACATCAGTCCTTAACAATCCTTTGCCAATTTTGGAGAGAGAGTTTTTTAAAAAACTCTCCTCCAAATTATTTATTAATACAAACAAGAAAGATGCTTCTATTAGTAAATAATAAATAATAAAAAATATGTTAAACATAATCAAAAAGAAAATATTGTCAATTTTAGCAATTTTAACCATTGCTTTATTTGGCTTTTTTACTGCCGGAATAGTAAATGCAGCATCTGAATTCAACTCGGACGCAGCAGACTATGACTTCGGAGTATATAATGCTACTTTAGACACTTCTAAGGTATGGAAGACTGATATTACTGCTGATGCAGGAAATCAAATCAAATTACGTACCTATTACCACAATGCTTCTAGTCCAGCAGTAGTTGCTGATAACGCAACTATTAATCTAAGCATAACTCCTACAGCTACTGCGAATAAGTTTAAGGTTACTTCAACTATTTCTGCTACTGGCTTTACTAGTTTTACTGAAGAAGCATACATTCAATTATCATCAGCTGAAACAATTTCTTTCAATGCTGCTGATTGGTATCACAACTATAATGGTTCTGCCTATACTATCACTCCAGTCTCTGCAAGTGGAACTAATGTAACCATTAATCTTGGTTCTGTTGCTTCTGGATATGCTCCTAATGATGGACTAGTTGTTTTCTATGCTACTGTATCTACAACACCTGCCTCTAAGGTTTTTAACTCGAATGCAGCAGACTATGACTTCGGAGTATATAATGCTACTTTAGACACTTCTAAGGTATGGAAGACTGATATTACTGCTGATGCAGGAAATCAAATCAAATTACGTACCTATTACCACAATGCTTCTAGTCCAGCAGTAGTTGCTGATAACGCAACTATTAATCTAAGCATAACTCCTACAGCTACTGCGAATAAGTTTAAGGTTACTTCAACTATTTCTGCTACTGGCTTTACTAGTTTTACTGAAGAAGCATACATTCAATTATCATCAGCTGAAACAATTTCTTTCAATGCTGCTGATTGGTATCACAACTATAATGGTTCTGCCTATACTATCACTCCAGTCTCTGCAAGTGGAACTAATGTAACCATTAATCTTGGTTCTGTTGCTTCTGGATATGCTCCTAATGATGGACTAGTTGTTTTAACTGCGAATGTTTCCAGTACAACATTTTCTACCGTTGTCGCCAACGCAGGTTCTGATCAATCAGTAACAGTTGGTTCAACTGTTCAATTAAATGGAAGTTCTTCAACAGGAACAGGTTTAGCATATTCTTGGTCTTGTACTGGTGCTACTTTAAATGACGCTACTATTGTTAACCCAACATTTGTCGCAAGCTCAGTTGCTGGAACTACTCATGTATGTACTTTAATAGTAACTGATTCAAGTTCAAACAGTGCTAGTGATACTGTTAATATTTTAACCACAACAAGTGGAGGTGGAGGTGTGATTACCACAAGTGGAGGTGGAGGAGCCATCGTTTATTATGGAGGAAGTTTAAACGCTGAAATTTTAAATGTAAGCAATAATAATGGTGGTAGTGTTACTTTGAACGGAAAAATATTAGACTGCGAAAAGGGTAATTGTACAGCAATCTTTAAGTGGGGAACAAGTGCGGATAATTTATCAAACACTACTCAAGAAATTACAGGATTAAATCAAGGAGATACTTTTTCTTACAATTTAAATAATCTTGAAATAGGTAAAGCTTATTATGTTGGATTAAAAATTAAAATGCAAACTGAAAGCTTTGAAACAGATTCTCCTTTAAAGTTTATTACAAAACCAAATAGGCCAGATTCTTTTAACGGGGTTTTAAATAATAATGCTATTAATTTATCTTGGATAATGGGGAAAGGTGGTTCTAGAATTTTTATAAAAAGAGGAACTGGCGTTTGCCCAGAACTTAATAGCACTTCCGATACAACAATTTATTTTGGAGACGAAACAAAAACTATTGATAATACAATTTTAGCAAATCAATCTTATTGCTATCGTGCTTGGATGATTAGTTCTGATGGTTTAGACGTTGTTTTCTCTGATCCTATTGAATGGTCAGTAAACACAACAAAAACAACAGAAGTTATTACAACAACAGTTACCACAACTCCTATTGTTCGCACATATGAATTAGCCTTAAAAAACTTTGTTAGAAATTCTTCTTCCAACAAATTAGAGTGGCAAAAAAATATTGATGCTTCCTTAGGAGACACTGTAGAGTTTTATGTTGAGTTTGAAAACAAGGGAGACACTTCTCTTTACAATATAATAACAACAAATAATTTAAGTGAAGGAATAACAAATATTAAAAATGTTGTTATTAATGATATAAATTACCCTAATAGTATTTTAGATCGTTCATTTATTAGAGAATTAAAGCCTAATGAAATAATTAGAATTACTTTTGAAGGAACTATAGATAATTCTGAAGAAACTACTGATATTACTTTCTCTACAGAAGTTTATTCTAATCAAACAAAAAGTGTTACCGATACTGCTACAATAAATAAAGTAGATAGTGTAGGTTCGATCTTTGCTTCCTTTTTAGAATCATTACCACACGGAGCAGATTGGTTCCCATGGATAATACTAATTCTAATTATCATTATTCTTATTCTTATCTGTATCGTTATTCGAGATAGAAAATCAAAGAAATAAAAAAAGTAAGATGCCGGGGAAACCCGGCATTTGCTTTTAAGAACCTTTTATGGTTCAATATAATTATGTTAATAGACGATGTTACAATTAAAATATTTGCTGGAAATGGAGGAAAAGGAAAGGTTGCTTTTGAAAAATCAAGAATGGCTAAGGGGCCTACTGGAGGTAATGGAGGAGAGGGAGGAGATATCTATCTTGAAGGAGTTTCTAATCTAAGTGCTTTAAAACAATTTCGTTACAAGAAAGATGTTAGGGCGGAAAACGGAGAAGACGGAATGGGTCAATTAAAAGACGGAAGAAGAGGAGAAGATATTGTTTTAAAAATCCCTGTAGGAACAATTATCCATAATCTTTCTAATGGTAAAAAAGATGAAATCACTAACGTAGGTGAGGTAATTTTACTTGCAAAAGGAGGAAAAGGAGGAAAAGGAAATAATTTTTTTAAATCATCTAGAGTAACAACTCCTTTACATGCACAACACGGATTACCAGGAGAATCTTTTAATATAAGATTTGAGCTTAAATTAATTGCGGATATCGGACTAATCGGACTTCCTAATGCTGGAAAATCCACCCTATTAAACGAACTAACTAATGCTTCTTCTAAAGTAGCTAATTATAGTTTTACTACACTAGAGCCACATCTCGGTGTTTATTACGATTTAATTCTTGCTGATATTCCGGGACTAATCGAAGGAGCTTCTGTCGGAAAAGGATTGGGAATAAAGTTTTTAAGACACGTAGAGAGAACAAAAATATTGTTTCACTTAATCTCTGCTGAATCAAAAGATATCAAAAAAGATTACGAAACTATTAGAAAAGAATTAGCAAAATACAATCCAAAAATATTAGAGAAAGAAGAATACGTATTTATTTCTAAAAGCGATACTGTTCCCGAAGCAGAACTAAAAAAGAAGTTAAAAGTATTAAAAGGCTCTTTACCTATATCTATAATAGACGACAAGAGTATGGAAGGTATTAAAAAAATACTTAATAAAATTATTGCAGAAAAAAAGGGGTTATAGTATAATAACGGTAATAAAAAATAAATCATTTACTTTAATCGAGCTATTAGTAGTAATCGTCATCATCGGTATCCTAGCAGGAGTAATTACTATTACTACTATTTCTTATATAAATAAAGCTAATATTGCCAAATCAGAAATTTTTTCTGAAAGTATTAAAAATAAATTAATGCTTAATTTAATATCAGAATATAGATTTGATGAAGGCACTGGTCTTACCACGGAAGATTCATGGGAATCTTCAGGCGATGGAGTCTTAGACTGTTATGGTTCTGGATGTCAAAATCCAACATGGAGCACTAATTGTGTATCTAAAAATTGTCTTGAATTTTATCGATCAGACACTTCGATAGGAAGTAGGCTGATAATACCACAAAAAACCTTATTAATTTAAAAGAAAATCAACCCTTTACTATTGAATATTGGGTAAACTTAAAAACTATTCCCTATAGTACTTATGCTGCCACTGTTATGAAAGGTAATTACTCCAGTTCTTTTGGTCATTTAATTGGTTCTGAAAGTTTGCTTATCTATACGGATAGCGACACCTCTAGTGAATTAAATATTAGTAATTTTTTTACAGGAGAATCAAATAAATGGATTCATATAGTCCAAACTTTTAATGGAGATCAAATTACCGTTTATAAAAATTCACAAACGAATAATAATTATAAAAATGCTTCTGGGATTACATTAACCACTAATTTAAATGCTCTATATATAGGAAATAATAGTGGGTCAAATTATTTTCTTGATGGTTTTATGGATAACGTTCGTATATATGATTCTGTGCTAACCACTTCTCAAATAAAACAAAACTATATCGCTGGATTAAATTCTCTTTTAGCGAATAATAATATTTCACAAGAAGAATACAATCAACGACTAGATAGTCTTTCTCGGAACGATTAACATATTCCGAAAATTGTGTTAATCTAAAAATATGAAAAAACCAGAAGTAATGAGTCCGATTAAAAATTGGGCTAGCTTAGAAGCTTGTAAAAATTATGCTGATGCTGTGTATTTTGGCATCTCTGATTTAAGTTTAAGATCTCGCTCAAATGACCTTACCCTTAAAGATATTCCTAAATTTGTTTCGAAATGTCACGATTATGGAATTAAGGCATATATGACTATTAATTCTGTAATATATAATGACGACATAAAAACTGCTCAAAAATTAGTTAAAAAAGCCAAGGAGGGAAAAGTTGATGCTATTATTGTTTGGGATATGGCGGTTATTGAAATTGCTAAAAAAGAAAAAATTCCTTTCTTTATTTCTACTCAAGCAAATGTTTCAAACTACAAAGCTGTAGAATTATATAAAAAACTTGGAGCCAAAAGAGTTGTTTTAGCTAGGGAAATGACCTTAAAGCAAATCAAAGAAGTTAAGAATAAAGTTAATATCGAAATAGAAACTTTTGTTCATGGTGCTATGTGTGTTGCTATTTCTGGAAGATGTTTACTTTCTTCTTATCTATTTAATAAGTCTTCTAATTGTGGTTCTTGTGCCCAACCCTGCAGAAAACTATGGACACTAAAAGATGATCAGGGGAACGAATTTCAAACCGAAGGGCAATACTTTTTAAACGCCAAAGATCTTTGTATGATTGAATTTATTCCTGAATTAATTAAAGCGGGCATTGATTCCTTTAAGATTGAAGGAAGGAGGAGGGATCCTAAATATATAGAAGTTACCGCTAGGTGTTACAGAGAAGCGGTTGATGCTTATTTCTCAAAAACCTTCACTAAAGAAAAAGTTGAAAACTGGAAAAAACAATTAATAGAAGTATATAACCGAGGTTTTTCTACTGGCTTTTATTTCGGAACTCCAGGACCAGAGGGAATAAGTTATAATCAAGCCGATAACATATCAAAATATGAAAAAGTTCTTATCGGACATGTTACTCATTATTATCCTAGAATAGGAGTGGCGGAAATTGAATTAAAACACAAAAGTCTTTTAGTGGGAGAGAATATTCAGATCGAAGGAGAAAAAACTTTCATCGAACAAAAAATAGAATCGATGCAAGTTTTAAATAAAGACGTAAAGAAGGGGAAGAAAGGAGAAGAGATTACTATAAAAGTAAAAGATAAAGTATATAACAATGATAATATTTTTATCTTAGAAGAAAGAATATGACAACAGAACTTATCGTTTTAATTTTTATAGGTTTAATAATTATTATTTCTTTTTATATTTTTTTTAAAAAACTGAAAACAGAAAGAGAAATTTTGTTTAAACAGTTTGATTTAAAACAAGAAATAATAGATGGAAAAAAAGACTACATTAAAGAATTAACAGACCAAATAAGAAGGGAACTTGAAAAAAGTCAAAAAGAAATTGCTATTCTTGAAAAAGATAGAATAGGAGAGTTTAGTTCTTTAAAAACAATATTAGAAGAACATAAGATCCTTACCAAAGACTTAAAAGAATCTACAGACGGACTTAAAAATGTTTTAAGTAACAACCAAAAAAGAGGAAGATATGGTGAAGAGATTGCTGAAGAACTTTTAAAGTCGGTTGGTTTTGTGAAAGGAGAAAACTATATTGCTAATACAGCTCTTGAAACTAATTCTAACCGTCCAGATTTTACTATCTTTTTGCCAGACAAAACAAAAATTAATGTTGATGTAAAGTTTCCTTTAAGTGCTCTTCTCAAATACGAAGAAGCAAAAGACAAACAAGAAAAAGAACGTTATTTGAATGAGTTTAAGAAAGACGTTCGAGAAAAAATAAGACAAGCATCTTCTCGAGACTATATTAATCCCGAAGAAAAAACAGTTGATTTTGTTATTTTATTTATTCCTAACGAAATGATTTTTAGCTTTATTTACGATAAGCTCTATGATGTTTGGCAAGAAGCTATGAATAAAAAAGTTGTTCTTGCAGGACCTTTTAGTTTCACAGCTATGATAAGAATGATTTTCCAATCTTACAAAAATTTTGTTTACCAAGAGAATCTATATGAAATAGTAAAATTAATAAAACTTTTCGAACAAGAATATGAAAAATACAACAAGGAGTTTAATGTTCTTGGAGATAAAATATTAAGTGTTTCGAAAAAATACGATGAAGTATCAATCACACGAACAAAAAAATTAAATCAAGTGATAGAAAAGATAAAAGGAGAAAGTGCTTTAGAAGATGATAATAAACTAGAATGAATTTAAAAAACTTAGAAAAAATAATTGAAAAAGAACCTGCTTTTAGAAAAAAACAAATCCAAAAATTAATTTACCAAGATCTAATTACTTCTTGGGACGAAGCAACAGTCCTTTCTTTAAAATTAAGAGAAGATTTAAAAAAAGAAACTTCTTTAGATATTAATGCCCAATTTTTTGAAAGCAAAGATGTTAAGAAAGCTTTAATCACTCTTTCGGACGGACTACAAATAGAAGCTGTTTTAATGAGACACGAAGATAGAAATACTGTTTGTGTTTCTTCTCAAGTTGGTTGTGCTCTAGGATGTAAGTTTTGTGCTACTGGAAAATTAGGACTTAAAAGAAATTTAACTGCCGAAGAAATCCTTGAACAAGTTTTGGTTTTTGAAAGAAGCGAACCAATAAACAACATTGTTTTTATGGGGATGGGGGAACCTTTTTTAAACTACGACAATGTTCTTCAAGCAATTAAAATTCTTAACAATGAAAACGCTTTCAATATTGGAGCAAGACATATCTCTATTTCTACCGTGGGAATAATCGAAGGAATAGAAAAACTAAGCAATGAAAACTTGCAAGTTAATCTAGCTATCTCTATTCATGCCCCAAACAATATTTTAAGATCAAGAATAATGCCGATATCAAAAAAATATTCCTTAGAAAATATTTTAAAGGCAGTAGATAAATATATTGAAAAAACTAATCGAAAGGTTATGTTTGAATATACTTTGATTAATGATGTTAATGATTCGATTAATGAAGCAAGAGAACTAGCAAAAATAATGAGACACCCTCTTTATCTAGTAAATCTAATAAAATACAACAACACTAAAGAATTTAAAGCTCCTTCTAATGAAAAAATTGAAAACTTTAAAAATTATTTAATAAAAGGAGGGATACACGTAACCGAAAGATTTAGGTTTGGCGGAGACATACACGCAGCCTGTGGACAACTTTGTCTTAAAAAGTAATTTATGTTAAACTATCACTAATATGAAAAAAGAAATTGAAAAAACTATAAAAGAGTATGAGAAATATGCTCAAGAAAAAGGCTTTAAGTTAAATCCTGATAAAAAGGTTGTTGAAAATATCGTTGAAGTACTTTTGAAGAAAGAAGAAAACTTAGGAAAAAGATATTGTCCTTGTAGAAGATTAAGTGAAGATAAACAAAAAAACAAAGAAATAATTTGTCCTTGTAAATTTCATTTAGAGGAAATTGAAAAAAATGGACATTGTCACTGTTTCTTGTTTGTGAAATAAAAATATGAAAAAGAAAAAAATATTACTAAAACTAACCGGGGAATTGTTTGGAAAAGGAGATAAACCAATTTCTCTTTTAGAAGCCAAAAAAATAGCAGAAAAAATTATTAAACTAAAAAAGAAAGGTATTGATTTAGCTATTGTCATTGGAGGAGGTAATATTTTTAGAGGAAGAGAAGTTGGAGCAGAAAAATTCGACCGAGCAGTTGCTGATAATATGGGAATGCTAGCAACCATCATTAATGGCTTAGCACTTCAAGAGTCTCTTGAGGGAATGGGGGCAGAAACAAGAATGTTAACTGCTATTGATATGCCAAGAATTGCGGAACCTTTTTATAGAAGAAAAGCTTTGAGTCATTTAAAAAAAGATCGCATTGTTATTTTTTCGGGAGGAACGGGAAATCCTTTCTTTACTACCGACACAACTGCTGTTTTAAGAGCCTGTGAAATAAATGCTGACTATATTTTAAAAGCAACTGATGTTGATGGAATATATGACAAAGATCCAGAGAAACATAAAGACGCTAAAAGGTTTAAAACCATCTCTTTTCAAGAAGCGATAGAAAAAAACTTAAAGGTTATGGACTCAACCGCCTTTACTTTATGCAGAGACAATAAAATACCTTTAATCGTTTTTAATCTTAAGCATTTGGATAAAATAGACGATGTTTTAAATAATAAAATCGGAACTTTAGTAAAATAAATCTATGAGTGATTATTACAACCCAAGAAAAACAACAGGACTCTTTGATCCAAAATCAAAAGAACCTTTTAAATTAAGTAGGTCTAAAATTGATTTATTTGTTGAGTGTCCTCAATGTTTCTTTTTAGATAGAAGATTAGGAACTGGAAGACCTCCTGGATTTCCTTTTAATTTAAATAGTGCTGTCGATACTTTACTAAAAAAAGAATTTGATCTTTTAAGAAAAGATGGCAATCCTCATCCATTATTTGAAGAGTTTGGGATAGACGCCATCCCTTTTGCTCATAAAAAATTAGATGATTTTAGAAATACCTTTGTCGGAGTACAATATCTTCACGAGCCTTCTAACTTCTTAGTTTTTGGTGGAGTTGATGATTTATGGATTAATTCCAAGGGAGAAGTAATTGTCGTAGATTATAAAGCTACCGCAAAAGACGGAGAAGTTAATTTGGATGCTGAATGGCAAAATGGATATAAAAGACAAATGGAAATATATCAATGGTTAGTAAGAAATAATGGTTTTGAAGTTTCCGATACTGGATATTTCTT
>JAQVBN010000015.1 GCA_028690275.1 Minisyncoccota bacterium
AGTCTTTCTTTTAATAATCTTTCTTCCTCTTTTTATTAATTGATTAATTGTTGACATAAAAAAATTCTTTTCCTTACAATAAAAATAATCAGCAGTAAATTGCTTATAGACATAAATTAACAGAAGTATAATAAAATGTCAAGCTTAATTTTTAGATAAAAAAAGGCATGTTTCAATCATGCCAACTCCAAAGAAATTATGTCTTCATCTGAAAAAGAAAAGAGAAGGTGTTTTCCTTCGTCAAACACTTCGTAACATTTTTGCAATCGTGAAACTGATACTTTGGGATAATCGCCCCAATAATTATTTCTTTTAATTAACTCAGCTTCCTGAATAGTTTCTGGGAAATTAACAACCTCTACCAAAGTAAAAATACCTCCTTCTGCAAAAATCGAAGCCATTGCAAAACTTAGGTAATCTCTTTGCGTAGAAATTAAAATCCATTTTTTGTGTTCTTTTTTGTTTTCAATGAAAAATAAGCTCATTTTTACCTCTCTAATGTAAAAATACTCTTTTTTGAAAAAAATGTCAATGTGACCCCAACCGGACTCGAACCGGTGTTACCAGGATGAGAACCTGGCGTCCTAGCCACTAGACGATGGGGCCGTAAAATCATTAATAACACATTTTTATTTGTTTGTCACCTCCTCCAAACTATAGTCAAAAGGAATTTTATAATAATCTAAAATATATTTACTAATCTCTCTAAAAGTAGGTGCTGCTGAATATTCAGAAGTTGTTGTCGAAGGACTGTCTAGTTTTACCAAAACCACAAACTTAGGATCGTAAGCTGGAGCAAAACCAATAAAAGATTGCCAGGTCTGATCAGAATAACCCGACTTATTTTCTCCTAAAGAACTATATGGAATTTGAGATGTTCCTGATTTTCCAGCAATATAATAACCTTCTATTTTTGCTCTTTTACTATAGGAACCATTAACCACATTAACAAGCATTTTGGTTATATCTGTTGATGTTTTAAGAGAAACAACATTTTCTCGCTCCACCTCTTTTTCAAAAACTTTCTCTTCAGTATCACTTTCTATTCTATCAACGACGCTAAGTTTGATTAAATCCCCTCCATTAGCAATAGCACAATAAGCTTTAACCATATGCATTGGAGTGACCATAATTCCTTGTCCAAAAGACGCTGTTCCAAAAGAAACATCTATATTATATCTTAAGGCTTCTTTTAGATTGCTATTGGTAGAATATATTGTTGGAAACTCTAAATTAACATCTTCCATAAAACCAAACTTTTTAATGTAATCATACAATGCTTGATGCCCCATTTGTTCTTCAACAAAAATCATTCCCGTATTTATGGAGTTTTCTAAAATTTGAGACATTGTTGACAATCCATAAGATCTTTCTTTGTAATTACAAACCCTATAATCTGCATATTGCTTACATCCATATTCATCATTAAAAGTTGTTTCCGGGGTAATTTTACCTTCATTTAAAGCAGCCGACATTGCAATTGGTTTAAATATTGAACCTGGTTCAAATAAAAATTGAGTGGCACTATTTTGATAAATTGTATAATCATTAATTTCAGCATAATTATTCAAATCAAACCTAGGAGATTGAGCCAAGGCTAAAATTTTACCGGTATATGGATCAGCCACAATAATAGAACCTGATTTTGCTTCATATGTTTTAATCGCCGCATCCAGGATCTTCTCTGACTTAAATTGAATATTATAATCAATGGTTAGATAGATATCGGCTCCATTGGTAGATTCTTCATCTGTATTAAATAAAAACCCCCAAGGGCTGACGGTTTTCTTAATTACCTTACTTTTTCCAGAAAGGACATCGTCAAAATAACCTTCTATTCCATACTGTCCTTCATTTTCACTATTAATAAAACCAGAAACTTGGGCGGCAAAATCTTTTCCAGGATAAACTCTTTTAGCCTCTTTTCCAATATAGATACCAGAATAATCTAATTCTTGAATTTGATTATACTCTTCATCACTTAAATCTTTTTTTACAACTTGATAAAAACTGCCCTCCACCTTTGTCTTAGGCAATATTTCTTCTTTTTCTATCCCAACAATAGATGATAATTTTTCTGAGATTTCCTCCTCGAACTCATCTTCTATTTCTTCAGGAGATAAAAATAAATAAGGAATCTCTTCTGTTAAAGCCAAGGTGTTAATTCCATCATTAAAATAAACATCCCCCCTTTTTCCTTCTATCTCTTGCACCATACTCTGTTGACCTCTTGCCATAGCTTTATACCTATCTCCTTTTTCTACTTGTAAATAGTAAAGACGGGATAAAAGTATCCCGCACATTAAAATTAAAACGAATAATACACAATTAATCCTTATATTACTCATAACTAAATTATCTAGAAGCTATTTCTCCATTAGAAGAAACAATAATATAATCAAACTTAGCAACTTGCTCAAAGCCTTCCTCTAAAATCTTATCTTCAAAATTATTTAAAGCAGTGCTTTGTGATAATGATACTCTCAAACTTGCAATTTCTTTCTGAATACTTTTGTTTTCAGCTTGAATTGTTCCTATGTCATAGCTTTTTTCGGTAACATCAACTAATTCGCATATAGTTAACCCCAAAAGCCCTGAAAAAGATATTAATAATAATCCTAGGAATAGTTTTTGGTTCATCATTTTCTTATTTTTTAATTATTATTCTTAATTTTGCAGATCTTGCTCTTGAATTCTGCCTAATTTCGCCTAGTTCTGGAACAATTGGTTTTTTGTTTAGAATCTCTAAGCTTTCTTTATTTTCCTTAATGAATTGTTTTACAATTCGATCCTCTCCCGAATGAAAGGAGATTACTGCTAACCTCCCACCACTCTTTAAGATTTTTAGGGCTTGTGGAAGAGTCTTCCTTAAATTATCAAGCTCTCCGTTCGCTTCAATCCTTAAAGCTTGAAATATCCGTGGAAGAGACTGTCGACTTTGAGCCAGTACGCTAATTAACTCAAACGTTGTCTTAATTGGTTTCTCTTTTCTCGTTTTTAAAATAGCTTCAGCTATTTTCCTATATTTTTTCTCTTCTCCGTAATCTTTAAAAATTCTTTCTAATTCTTCTTTTGAATATGTGTTAACAATTTCTTCCGCTGTTAATCCTTCTTTTTGAAAAAGCATGTTAAGTGGTTCATCTTTTTGAAAGGTAAAACCTCTTTTGCTTTCATCTATGTGCCATGAAGACATTCCTACGTCCAGCAGAATTCCACTTATATTTTTAAAATCATTTTGTTCTACTATTTTTTCTAAATTAACATAAGAATCGTTAACCAGAATTACTTTATCGTTTCCTTTAAACTTTTCCTTAGCTTCCTTAAAAATGTCTTCGTCTATTTCTATTCCCAATATCTTTCCTTCGGGCTTTATCTCTTTTAAAATCAATTCTGAATGTCCTCCTAGGTGAAAAGTTCCATCAATAAAGTTTTCGTTCGATTTAGGGCTTAACCCTCTTAAAACCTCTTTAGGTAAAACTGGTATGTGCATACTATATTTCGAATTCTTTTAATCCTTCAGCAATATCTCCGATATGATCTGAATTATCTTTATTATATTTTTCCCAATTATCTTCGTCCCAAATTTCAATTCTACTATACAAACCTGCTACAACCACCTTTCTAGTCAATCCAGCAAACTCTTTTAAATAATCAGGAACCAATACTCTTCCCATAGAATCAATAGCAACATCCATGGCTCCAGCTAGCATCACTCTTGCAAAGCTCCTAGCATTTGATTGAGAAAAAGGAAGTTTCGCTAATTTAAGCGCTATTTCCTTCCACTCTTTTTCTGAATACATAAACAAACAACCATCCATTCCTTTGGTGATTACCGCCTTTTTCCCTAAGATTACTCTAAACTTAGAAGGCAAGGTCAATCTCTTCTTTTCATCTAAATTGTATTTGTATTCTCCGATTAACATTTTTACCACTTTTACCCACTGATTTACACTACACTGACATTTTATCCCACTTCGTTAATCTTGTCAACCACTAAAAAACCCTTGATTATCAAGGGTTTTATTTGTATGTTAAATTTTATATTTTAAACTATTCTTCGTAGTTTTTCTTAAGAACATTAATCACAAAACCTTCGCCGATTGAAATTGTATCTCCTTCGTTTATTTCTCCAGATAAAAATGATTTTGCAAGAGCATTTTCAACCTTATCTTGAATAACTCTTCTCATCTCTCTTGCTCCAAATTGTGGATTATAGCTTAATTCTACAATTTCCATCTTTACTTTATCAGAAACTTCTAAAAGAATTTGCTTTCTTAATAGATTTTGTTGAAGTTTTTTAAATCTTAGATCAGCAATCTTGAAAAGATTTTCTTTGCTTAAAGCTTTAAAGATAACAGTAGCATCAAACCTGTTAATTAATTCTGGCCTAAAAATACCTTTTACAAAAACATAATCTAAAATTTCTTGTTTTATTAAGTCCATTGTCTTGCTTTCCTTTATCGCATCCAAAATAATTTGATAGCCCGCATTTGAAGTTGCAATAATGATTGTATTTTGAAAATTAACCTTTTTACCAATAGAATTAGTCATAAAACCTTCATCTAAGATTTGAAGTAATAAATTAAGAATATTTGGATGAGATTTTTCTATTTCATCAAACAAAATAAGGGAAAAAGGATTTTCCACTACCTTTGTCGCTAATAAACCAATATCTTCTTCGTCTCCAATAAACCTTTTAATATCATTGTCTGTCTGGAATTCGGACATATCAAATCTAACCATCTTAGATTCGGACCCAAAATAAACTTCTGCAAGAGCTTTAGCTGTTTCTGTTTTTCCAACCCCCGTTGGACCCAAGAAAAGAAAAGTTCCCATTGGCCCTGTTTTTGTTTTTATCTGAGACCTTGAACGTCTTAAAGCAGAAGAAACTTCATTAACCGCTTCGACTTGATTAACAATCTTTTCATGAATTAAGCCCTCTAAATTAAGCAAAGTATTTCTTTCGTCTGAAGTAATGTTTCCTATCGGTATTTCTGTTTTTTCAGAAATTACTTTTTCTACATGACTTTCAAGCATAACCTTTTCTTTCAAACCATTCACATAAACAGCAATATCGTTTAAAAGCATAATTGCTTTTTTAGGAAAAGGATTATCTTGAATATACTTTTCTGATAATTCAATAATTTTTAAAATAGAAAGATAAGTGATAAATATATTATACTTATACTCAATATAAGGAATCTCTCTCTCGAGCAATAAAATAGTTTCATTTTTTGAAGACTCTAAAACATCAATCTTTTGAAATAAAGATAATATTTGAGGCTTAAATTCAATATATTTATGCAATCCTTTATAAGAAGTAACAGCTATGAATTTAAATTCATTAACTCTTAAATATGGAGCAATTAAAGAAGAAATATCCGTCGAACCTGCCACCCCTTTATCATTTATATAATTATCAAAATCAGATAAAACAAGAATAATATTTGAGGCATAGGAAGCTTCTCTAAAACATTGATCTAAAATAATTTCAATTTCATCGGTAGAACTTGCTTTTGTTAAAATGGAAGACATGTTAAGCTCTACAAATCTTTTTCCATTTAATTCTGGAAAAGATTTGTTTAAATATGCTCTTTGAGTTATTGATCTAACCATACTTAATCTTCCGACCCCATTATCTCCTACCAAAAGAACGTTATTTTCGCGATCTCTTATTAAAACTCTTTCTGCTTGATTGATCTCTTTTTCGTGTCCAATGATCTCTATAAAACCAGATCTTCTAACCATTTCTGTTAAATCTAAAGAATAGTGATCAAGAGTTGGGGTAAAGCCCGAAGCCCAATCTCTTCCAACACTACCCATTTTAGATAAGTTTTCTCTATCCCACCATCTTTTTCCATTACTTATTTTTTTAAATAAATTCTCTTGCCAAAAATTAAGGTTATCAATATCCTCCTTCTTTAATTTCCTTCTTCTAAGTTCTTCTTTCAAATGAGGTTCTATTTTTGATAAAGCAGAAAAAATATCGTTAGTTTTTATATAATCACCCTTTCTACGAATCGTTGCTTTGGCTGATTCAAGAATAATATCATCCAAACTATAAGTTAACCCAGTCCCCTCGTAAACATCTTTGGTGGTCAACATTGTTTCTTTTAATTTTGAAATTAATTCCTTTCTATTAATCAAAACCCTATTTAAAATAAAATTTATTTTAATGTTTTTTTGATTAAGAATAAAATAAAGAAGAATGCTTGAATTAACTTCAACCTTCTTTCTCCTTGCAAATCTAATCGCCTTTCTAATTCTTGAAGCAGACTCAACAGTTAAAAAATCAGCAAGATTAATATCGTCATTTTCAAAATTACCATTAATAATTTTTGCTTTCTGAATATATTTTTTAAAAAAGGTAGAAATGTTTAAAAACAATAAAAAAGAAAAAAAAGAAAAAACAACAAGGAATAAATTGAAGTTAAGATAATCCTCTATTGATAAGATGTCGGTGAATAGTCCTTGAAAAAGATAAAAAATTGAAAGAATAAAAACAAGCAGAAAAATAATTTTTAAGACCCTAGTTGAAACAAGAAGAATCTTGACTCCCACCCCTCTATTGATTTTAGATTTTTTTAAATCAAACATTTTATAATAAGTTAAAGCTAAAAATTATTCCCAAAATTGCAATAAATGGAAATAAAATCCAAAGTAATAATGTAATAATAAGGGTCACTAAGAGAAAAACCTCGAAAATAATCCAAAAAAGAAGAATAAAAGTTCTTACAAAAAAACCAATAATTCTGGAAAAACAATTAGAAAAAAAGGTTTCTATCCGACTCCCAAAATTGAATTCTTTTTTGTAATTCCAAATAATTTTTTTCCAAGGAGAAAATAAAGTTTTCAAACAGTAATCAATAGAGAAAAAATTAACCCCAAACCAAAGCAAGTTTTTAAAAACTTTTATAATTTTTTGTGGCACTTCTATAAACTGCCAATAAAAATATTCTAAAATTAAAATCATCTTCCATATTATACCTTTTTATTTAAAATTCGTAAACACTTTAAAAGGGGCTTGACAAAAAGGTATTTTTTGCTAAATATAGTCTAGCTTGACAAAAAGAGCATAAGAATTATACTAACAATATAGCTTTTAAAAATTAATAAAAATCATTAATTATTATATAAAACTATGGACTTTGAAGATTTTGAAGATTTAGATCAAGATCTTTTCGATGATGATTTCGATTACAGTGACGAACTGGAAGATGAAATTGACTTCGATGAAGAATTTTAATTACTAACTAAATAAAAACAAATGAATAAAAAAATACTGACAATCTTTTTGTCTCTAATTATAGTAGCACTAGCGGTCTATTTAATAATTGATAAAACCCAAGCCGAAACAAAAATAAGCAAGGAAGAAACAATTAATAAGGCTCTAGAATACATTCAAAATAATTTAGCTACTCAAGGAATGGAAGTAGCCTTAGCTCAAGTATACGAAAGCGAAGAAAATCCTCTTTATTACACTTTTCAAATAAGCGCTTTGGGTCAATTATATGACATTGTAGTAACTGCTGATGGTTCAAAGTTATTTATGGATGCAGGAATAGACCTAAACAAAAAAATAGACGCAAAAGCTGATGGTAACTTCTCGACAAAAGAAGATGCTGAAATAATAACAGAAGATGGTAAGCTAGTAGTATATTTATTCACATCATCAACCTGTCCTCATTGTGAGTGGGAAAAACCAGTAGTAAATGAAGTTATTTCACAATTCGGAGATAGCGTAATTCTAAAATTAAGAGAAGATACTGCTGAAGATCAAGAAGTTTATACTCAATTTGGAACTGGCGGAGTGCCACTATTAGTAATTGGAGGAAAATATTATAGAGAAGGTTCTGGAGAAAACTTTGGAAAAGACGCAGAGAAAGAATATCTAACTAAGTATATCTGCGAATTAACCGGAAATACACCAGAAGATATCTGTATAAAATAAAATAAAAAGTTCCTGCTTATGCAGGAATTTTTTTATACAAAAAAAGATACCCCTAAGGGTATCTTTCTCAATTAAAATTTATTTTAATTCAATAGTAGCACCTGCTTCTTCGAATTTCTTTTTCATTTCTTCCGCTTCTTCTTTCTTTACACCTTCTTTAACAACTGCTGGAGTTGTTGCAGCACCATCTACCATATCCTTAGCTTCCTTTAATCCGATTTGCAATGTGTCTCTTACAACCTTGATAACTTCAATCTTTTTCTCACCAACACCTGTTAAAACAACGTTGTATTCTGATTTAGCATCTTCAGTTGCTGCGGCTGCTGGAGCTGCGGCTGCCATCATTTGTGGAGCAGCTGCTGAAACGCCAAACTTATCTTCTAAAACTTTAACTAATTCTGATAAATCTAAAACTGACATAGTTTCGATTTCTTCTACAATTTTTTTGAACTTTGTAGGTACTTCTGTTTTTTCTTCTGCCATAATATTATTTTTTAAACTAATTATTTTTTATCCCCTATTTGAGATAAAGCTCGAACAAATTGAGACAATGTTCCCGAAAGAACTTGTGCAAAACCTGAAATTGGAGCATTTAATGTTCCAACTAATCCTCCTAAAAGCTGTTGCTTTGAAGGAAGTTGTGCAATACTAGTCATTTGATCTAGTCCATAGTAATTACCTTCCAAGATTCCTCCCACCATTTTAATTGATTCGTGAGTTTTTGAAAATTCATGAATACTTTTTGCAGGAGAGATTTCATCTTCGAAGCCAAAAACTACACCAAGTTGTCCTCCTAAATCTCTAACTTTAATATCTACTTTCTTTTCTTCGAAAGCAAGATCAACTAAAGTCTTTTTTGCAATCTTAAGTTCGTTTCCAGATTGTCTTAATTCTTTACGAAGTTCTGTTAAATCTTTTACACTTGTTCCAGCATAATCGATAAAAACTACTGACTTTTGTCTTTCGATATTATCAGCTAACTCCTTCACTATTTCTTGCTTTTTTGCTTTTGTAATTGCCATAAAACCTTTTTTTATATTAAAAAATCTGTGCGACCACAGACAATATAAGGTATATAAATAAAATATAATCATCCTAGATAGGTCTTATTTATTTGCCTATTGTCTGCAGATATATTTAAATTATACACAATAACTTTAAAAAGTCAATAAACAGTTTTTGTTTTTAAATATGAAAGTAATGTGCC
>JAQVBN010000016.1 GCA_028690275.1 Minisyncoccota bacterium
TTTGTAAAAAAAAACTCCCCTAGGGGAGTCTTTGATTAATCGGTAGCACAATCAAAAGTACCATTATCGCAGGCGGCAGTAGCTCCAGCATAACCGGAGCTGTCAACACACCAACTACCAGCACCTGTACCCTTTAAAACAACTTGTGTACACCAAGCAGATGTTGAATGATATTCTAACCAAGAAGTTGCTCCATTACTATCCATATCAGTTTTAAATGTTGCTCCAATAGTATCAGGATCGTCATATCCAAGATTAGCATCGCTAACCCTATCACTTTCCATGGCTGTTCTTAATTGAGCCATATCTGCTTTAATTCTTGCATTACTTGCTTTATCAGACTCTCCACTCAAATTAACAAGAATTACTCCAGACAATATACCAACAATGGCAATAACTACCAATAACTCAATTAACGTAAAACCTTTTTTATTTTTTTGATTCATATTAATTTAATTTATTTAATTAATCAACATCACAAGTGGCATTAGCACAATTACATGAAGTTGTATTAGTAAACTCATTAACATCTCCTTTACTATCAACACACATACATGTTCCAGCCGGAGTTGTTGAGTAAGCACACCATGCGGTATCAGTAGCAACAAGATTTGTTCCTGCTGTTAAATCTAACCCTCCATTATCTTCTATGTCTGCAAAAATATTTATCACTTTTGAATCAGTTGCAAGATTGGTATAATCTCTATTTGTATTGTAATATAATTGTGCCACTGGCCTTAATTGATCTAAGGCAGATTTAATTTTTGCTTCTTTAGCAGAATTTGTAGCATCTCCTAAAGATACAATTATTAACCCTGATAATATTCCGATGATTGCAATAACCACCAATAACTCAATTAACGTAAAACCTTTTTTATTTTTATTCATATTTTATTATTAAAACTTATTTTAAAAACGACCTTTTAATAATTTATTAAATTATACCAAACATATATTTTAAAGTCAAACTAATTATCCAATAGTTCCTCCTATCTGATATAAAGGTAAGAATACTGCAGCCACCAATACTCCCACCATGCCGGCTAATCCTAATATCATAATAGGTTCTATTAAACTAGAAATGGAATCCACGAATGTTTCAATTTCTGTTTTGTAAAATTTAACTACATTTATCAATGTTTCAGAAATTCTTCCAGTAGTTTCTCCAACAGCAACCATTTGAACAAATAAAGGAGAAATTAATTTTGGATATCGAACTAAATTTTCACTAACTTTTTGTCCTTTAACAACTCCTTCTCTTGTCTCTAATATCAAATCTCTATACACAACATTTCCAATAAGATCTGCCGTCACTTCAAGTGCTTCTGTTATTGGTTTTCCAGAAGTTAATAAGGTTCCAAAATTTTCAGCAAAACGATTCATCATTATATTTTTTTGAAACTTTCCATAAATTGGAATATTTAAAACTAAAACGTCTGTTGCCTTCTTCCCTTCAGGAGTTTTAGGATAATAATATAAAAACGAAACAATCCCAGCAATTATTAAAATTAAAAACCACCAAAAATTAATAACAAAATTAGAAACTCCAATAACAACTCTTGTAACTAAAGGAAGTTCTGCTCCAGAACTCTCTAGAACTTCTACCAATCCTGGAATAACATAAACAACAATAACGACAAAAATGATCGAAAAAACAACTAAAATAACGATTGGGTAAACCATAGCTCCTATTGTCTTTGTTCTAATATAATATTCATTTTCAAGATGATCTGCAACTTTCTTTAAAACTTCAGGGAGAGTACCAGAAACTTCTCCAGACTTAATCATGTTTGCATAAAATGAAGAAAAAACTTTAGGATATTTAGCGAAAGCTTTTGACATTGTAATTCCTTCTCTAATATCGGCCGCTATTTTAAGAATTTTTTCTTTAAAAGCTTTATTGGAAGTTTGATCTGCTAAGGCTTCTAAGGCTTTTGCGGGAGGAACATTACTTTCAATCATAATGGCAAGTTCTCTTGTAAACATAACTACTTCTTTTTGAGAAACTCCTTTTTCTAAAAACTTTAACTCCATGTCTAATCCTAACTTCTTCGATTCTTCTGTAATTAAAGTTGGATAAAAATTATTTTTATGAAGCAAATCAATAGCTGCCATCTTTGAAGATGCCTCTAAAACCCCTTTCTTAATTGTTCCATCTTTAGTTCTTGCTTGATATGAAAATTTCATAATAATTTCAAAAATTCTTGTGGGCTGGTGGAATATTTAGACGCTGTTGAAATATCAACCACGCCCCCTCTCACAAGTTCTGCTAATGATCTATTTAAAGAAATCATTCCTTCGTCATAAGAAGTTTCTATTACTAAAGGAATTTCATAAACTTTGTCTTGTCTAATTAAATTCGATACTGCATCGTTATTAAATAAAATCTCACAAGCTGGAACAATGCCACCATCAATCTTAGGAACCAACCTTTGAGAAACAATTCCAAGCAAAGACCTTGATAACTGAGATTTCACTTGATTCTGTTGTTCTCCAGAAAAAGAATCTAAGATTCTATATAAAGATTGAGCTGCTGAATTAGTATGTAAGGTTGCAAAAACCAAATGTCCAGTTTCTGCTGCGGTAATAGCGGTTTCTATCGTTTCTCTATCTCTCATTTCCCCAACCATAATTACATCAGGATCTTCTCTAAAAGTTGCCTTCAACGCTTTCTCAAAAGAAAGAGTGTCTCGATGTAATTCTCTTTGAGAAATTATACTTTTATTTTGTTTAAATAAATATTCAACAGGATCTTCAATAGTAATAATATGTTTTGTTTGAGTGTTATTAATTAAATTTATTAAAGCTGCTAAGGTAGTACTTTTCCCATGGGAAGATGGACCAGTGATTAAAACAAATCCTTGCGAACAATTACAAAAATTATGTAAAATTTTAGGAAGGTTTAAATCTTTTAAAGTTTTAATTTCTTCTGGGATAAGTCTTAAGGCAGAGCTGACAAATCCTCTTTGAAAAAATACATTTACTCTGAATCTACCCTTGTCTCCAAAATTATATGAAAAATCAATTTCTTTTTCTCTTAAAAATTCTTGCTGTTGCTCTGAAGTCATTAAGGTAAAAGATAGTTCTTTGGTGTCTTCCGCCGTAAAAGGAGTCTCATTACTCAAGGGGACAAGTTCTCTATTTAATCTAAGCATTGGTGGTTTATCAACAGTAATATGAAAATCAGAAGCTTGTTCTCGAACCACAACTTCTAATAATTTTTTTAAATATAAATTATAATCTATGCTCATAATTGTTCTCCTTCAGTTACTCTTAAAACTTCTTCCATAGAAAGTTTTCCTTCCAAAGCTTTTAAGATAGCGTCTTGTCTCATGTCTATCATTCCTTGCCTTTTAGCCTCTGCTTCAAGCAAGGTTTCTATTGGATCTTCTACGATTATTTTTTCTAATTCACTTGTCATTTTTAAAATTTCAAAAATACCGATTCTCCCCTTCTCTCCTTTATTATTACATTTCGAACAACCTTTAGAGCGATAAATATAAATTTTGCTTGGGATTTTAACACTATCCCTTACGCTCTTTGGAAGAATACTCAATTCGTTAATAATCATTTTTTCTATATTAGGCAAAGGTTCTACTTTTTCTATACAATAAGGACACAATCTTCTGGCAAGCCTCTGACCAATAGAAATATTTAAACTAGAAGGAATTAAAAAAGGTCTAATTTTCATATCAACCAACCTACTTACAACTCCAACAGCGTTGTTGGTGTGAATAGTAGATAAAACAATATGTCCTGTTAGGGCTGCTTGAGTGGCTAAATCAGCCGATTCTTCATCTCTAATTTCTCCAACCATGATAATGTCTGGGTCTTGTCTAACCACGGATCTTAAACCTTTTGCGAAAGTATATCCTATCTCTGGTCTAACCTGAGACTGATTAACTCCCTCCATGAAATATTCAATAGGATCTTCCAGGGTTACAATATTAACATCGGATTGATTTAACTCTTTTAAAATAGCATACAAAGTTGTGGTCTTACCGGAACCAGTAGGACCAGTAGATAAAATCATTCCATAAGGTCTATGAATCTGCTCTTTTAAAATTGCTAAATTATTTTCAGACAACCCAATTTCCTTATAAGACCTAAGTCCCTCATTAGGATCCAAAATTCTAATTACAACTTTTTCTCCCAATTTTGTAGGAAAAGTTGAGACTCTGAAATCAATTTCTTTGTTATTAATTCTTGTCGAAAATCTACCGTCTTGTGGTATCCTTGTCTCATCAATTCTTAAACGAGATAAAATCTTTACCCTAGCAACTATGGCCGCATGGGTCGCTAAAGGAATTTTCAAAGAGTCGGCAAGAAGTCCATCAACTCTAAATCTAATTTTAACTTCACTCATCATTGGCTCAATATGAATATCAGAAGCTTTTCCTTCTACTCCATGCCTTAAAATAGCAGAAACCATTTTAATAATTGGAGCATCATCTTCTAATTCGGTAACTTTTCTTGAACCATCTTCATCTAAAACTTCGAAATTAGTCTCTTCTCCTCCCTCAAGTTCATTAAGAGCGGCTCCAACAACTTCTTTAATGTCTCTATATTTTTTAAGAACTTCTTCGAAATCAGCCTCAGAGATTAAAAAAATATTAACCTTAATTTTATTCTGCCTAGCTAAAAATAATAAAACTTCTTTTGCTTTAATATTTTGTGGGTCAAGCATTCCAACGTCTAGCTCTCCTTTGATTAATTTCAAAGGAACCATTTGATAATACTTAGCAGATTCTTCCGGTATAATTGAAAGAACGTCTTCGGCAATTCCTAAATTAGCCACCTCTTTCATGAATGGTGTGTTGAAAAGCTCACTTTTAATTTCAAGGAGCTTATCTGAGTCTAATAGTTTTCCTTCAACAATAACATTCTCTTCACTTCTTTGAGAAGACTGAAGATCTTTAATAGCTAAAGTATAGTCTTCTTCGGTAATTAGTTTTCTTTTTAATAATTCCTCAAGTAACATATTACCATTCTTTATAATAATTTTCTTCTGCTGGAGTATTATTATTTTCTATAATCTCCCCCGTTACTTCTTGAGGAGTTTCTAGTAAAATCTTTTTTTCGTTTAATTTATTAAAAAATATTTGTTTTTCACTTTCTGTATAAAGACTAGATTTTGTTATTGTTTTTCTCATGTCATTTATCTGCTCCGCAGTTTCTAATTTTTCAATAGCCTTGATAATCGCAGAATCTATCTCGGAAAGAGAAACTTCTATAAAAGGATTCTCTCTACCAACTTCTATAATCTCTGGCTCTGTTTGTGAGGCAGAAGCATCTATAAAACCTGGAAGAACTGAAATTCCAGTTAGATTTTCTAAAGTCCTAAACTTTTCCGAAGCAAGTAGTTCGAAATCTATATTAACTGGCTCAAATAATTGACTTTGCTCTGTGTCTAAATTAGAACTAAATCCACCATTTTTAAAAAATAAAAAAATTAAAAAAATAACAACCAAAACTACCACCGGAATTATGATTTTATTTAAATTAAAATTATTGTTTTTTTCTTCTTGAAAATCAATTGCCATATTTTATTTTGAAGGAATTGTTCCCTTAACTTGAAAATTTAAAAAAGTTGAACCATAAACGTTTTGACCCTCTTCGCTAGTTAACTCTCCGGATGTTCCTCCGTTGCTAATTTCTACATTCTTAATACTTATTACCAAAGCTTGCCTATTTAATAAATCTAAAAAACGAAGAAAATATTCATAATCTCCAGATAAACTAAAAGAAACATTAACTTGTTTTACTGCACTATCCGTCGCAGACGATCCTTTGGCAACTTCGTACGATTCAGTTCCACCCTCTATATCTAAAGATTTAAGAAAAAGACCACTTCTTGTTACAAGCCCTGAAAGATATTCTTCCATGTTGTGGGTATAGAAAGGACCATCCATAAAATTAGCATCTATTTTATCAGACAAATCACTCCATCCCAATTCATTTAATTTATTTGCCATTATTTCAATATTTTCAAAATATTCGGTTGTATTTTCAAGCTTATATTGTAAATCAATTATTTCTTGTTTTTGTTCGTTTATCTTTTCTACTTGTGGCAAAACTAAAAAATAAAACAAAATAACGCTTAAAACAATTAAGACTACAGAAACGATAATGTATGGAAAATTATTATTCATTAATTTCTTGTTGTTTAAATAATTCTGGATTAACTTTTAATACTAAGTCAAATGTTACAGATGTGCTCACTACTATGTTTGATATAGTATAACTCAAAACATCAGTTTCTGCATCTAGTAGTGTCATCTCTTGCATCACGCTTTGAAGAGTATCTGTTTTTCCCTTAAGCGTAATTTCTGCTGTTTCGGCATTTATAGTAGAAGAAGAAAAAGAAACTCTTGGATAAACCCATGTTTTAAAAGAATCAAAATAAACATCAAAAACTGGTTTAACGCTAGCGATTTTCTTAAACTCCTCTATCTTTTTTTCTGCCCCTAAAACCATGTCTCTTTTTTCTATTTGTTCCGGTGTTCCTTGCTTACTTAACTGTAAATTAATTTCTTCAATATTTACATTATTCTTAGCAATTATTACAAATTGATTGTATGAAAAAACAACTAAAGCTGTAAGCAAAACAACAATTCCAAAAATTAAAAGAATTTTCTTCCATCTTGGCGCTTCTTCTTGTTGTGAATATAAATCAATAGCCATAACTATTTTTTAAATCTTTTTAATGCTTCTCCCAAGGCAATACTAAAGGTGGAACTAATCTGTGGAATCAAAGGTTTTAGTTCTCCTGGATAAAAAATGTCAGAAAAAGCATCTCCTCTTTTTACCTCCACTCCCTCTAAATTTGTCTTTAATCGATCGGCGAGTCCTGGCATATTAGCCAATCCTCCAACTAATATTATTTTTTTAACTTTCGGATTTTTCTCCTCGGAATCAGTAATTACCTGCTTAATCTTTTCTAAAATTATATTAAAAATTGGATCCATTGCCTCGATAACCCTTTTATCCTTACAAGCAAAACCTAAAGTCATTTTTTTCTTTTCCGCATCCTCCAACGCTACATTTAAAGCCTCTGATATGCTGTAAGTATAATCTTTTCCAGCAACATCAAAGGAAACGCTCATAAGTAAGAAACCCCTATCAATAATACTTATTGTTGTGCTTTGATATCCAGCCTCCACTAAACAAATTGTATCTTTATCATCTCCCACAATCGCTCTCTTAAGTCCCATTACTTCAGCCTCTAAAGAAACTAAAATAAGTCCAGATTCTTCAGCAATTCTTTTATACTCAGAAATCAAATTCTTCGAAATCGCCATTATAATAATCTTATTTTCCCCCTCTTTCTCGTTAACTTGCTCTCCTATCAGCTCCCAGTCTAAAACAACTTCATTGAAAGGTATCGGTATGTGTTTTTTAGCTTCAAAGTTAACAGCATCAGGAAGCTCTTTCGCTGTCATTGGCGGTAAAACAAAACTAGCAAAAAAAGTAGAAAAGTCAGGAAGAGAAAATACAGCTTCTTTGGTTTCTATTTTCGACTCCTCCAAAACAGCCCTTATTGCAAGTGAAACATTTTTGGAATAAGGCAAAAGTGTTCTTTTGTCAAAATACTGAAAAGCTTCTTTTTTTGCTGCCGATAACTTTATTTCTCCGTAATTCTGTAAATTAATTCTTTCTTTATTTTTTGCTAATTCTACGATTTTTATTCCTTTAGATCCTATATCTATTCCGAGTGATGTAAGTTGTTTCTTCTTTCTTAGTGCCCACATTGATTTACTAATTTAACATTACTTAATATAATAACATAAATGAAAAATATACACAAATATCTTTTAAACCTTCTTTTTCCTAAAAAATGTATAAACTGCGGACGTGAAAATTCTTTTCTTTGTGAAGACTGTCTTTCTCTTATTGAAATTAATCAAATAGATTATTGTGCTTGCGCTCAGAACCCTATTAAAAATAAATTGAAATGTGAAAATTGTCCTCAAAAAATATCTGGCGTATTTACGGTTTTAAATGAAAAACAAAAACTTTCTCAAAATCTTTTTTTAAAATCCAAACTAATCCCCGAGCTTAATATGTATTTTTCCTATTTAATTATATCATACCTTAAAAAAATAACAACATTTGATTTAAATGATGATTTTAATTTTTTTTACGCAAATGAAGATGTTAAAAAAATAACCGAAAATATTTCTCAATTCACAAAGATACCAATCAACAAAAAATCAAAAAATATTTTACTAATAACAAAAAAATATCCCGATGAAGATATTTTAGAAATAATACAAAACCTAGAAGCAAAAAATATTTACATTGTTACTTTGTTTAGAGAAATTAAAAAATATCAGAATGAGAGCCAATTCTAAGCAATAGAACAATCGAGTCTTCTATTTTATAAATAAGAATAATATCTGGTTTAACGTGACATTCAAAACAATCTTTGAATTCACCCTTCAAAGAATGATTGCAATTTTTTTCGGGAAAACAATCACCCCCAATTAAAATGTCTAAGACTTTTTTAAATTCGATTAAAACTTCATCTTTATATTTATAATATTTTAAGTCTTTTTTAAAACGATTAGAATATTTTAAACAAAACATATTAATCTTTTAAAACATCTTTCAAGAGATCAGAACTATTTTTAAAAGATTTAGAGCTATTTTTAGCGCTAGCAACAGATTCTCTTAAAATTTGAACATTATGCAAAGTAAAACCATTCTCATCTCTTATTTCAAATGGTAGATTTTTAGAATTTATAGTTTGACGAAAAAACAACTTAATTGCAGAACTCATATCAAGCCCTAAGTTGTCAAAAATTTTTTGAACCTCTTTTTTTGTTTTAGCGTCAACACGAACTTGAAGTTGTGAATTATTTTTCATATTTTTATTGTATGGCATTATAATTGACTTGTCAATACATAATTAAGTTAACAAAAAACTTCCTTTAAAAAGAAAGTTTACTGGCGGAGAGGGAGGGATTCGAACCCTCGATAGGTTTCCCTATAATAGTTTTCAAGACTACCCCGTTCAGCCGCTCTGGCACCTCTCCAATAAGAAAGATATAACTAAAATAACAAGATTTGTCAATTTTTATGATACCCTAAATCAGCAGGATTACT
>JAQVBN010000017.1 GCA_028690275.1 Minisyncoccota bacterium
CGCTGGAGAGAGACGATTAAGAGCTTGTCAAAAAATTAATTTCGATAAAGTTCCGGTAATTATTAGAGACCCTTCGGTTCAGGAAAAATTAGAAATAGCTTTAATTGAAAATGTTCAAAGAAGAAACTTAAATCCAATGGAAAAAGCTGAAGCATACATGCGTCTTAAGGAAGAGTTCGGAATGTTTGAAAGGGAAATAGGAGAAATTGCTGGAAAAAGTAGAGAATCAATTTCTAATAGTCTTCGTTTGCTAAATCTTCCTTTAAATATTAAACAAGCTTTAAAAAATGAACAAATATCAGAGGGGCACGCGAAAGTTCTTTTGTCTTTAGAAAACGAAGAGGATCAGAATAAAATGCTCAAGGGTATTTTAGAAGGAAAATGGTCTGTTAGAAAGTTAGAGCAAGAAATTAAGAATTTAAAAAATCCTAAAAAAGAATTAAGCGTAAAAGACGCTGCTTATTTAGAAGAATTTGAGAATAAGTTTAAAGAAGTTTTTAAATTTAAAGATATTAAAGTAAGAAACAATAATAAAAATTATCAGGTTGTTATCAACTTTAAATCAGAAGGGGAAATGGAAGATTATTTAAACAGTCTTTGAACACTCCTTATTAGAACAAACAATTTTCTTTCCTTTTTCAACCATTAAAGAGTTGCAGTTTTTACATTTTTCTCCGGTTGGTTTATCCCAAAGAGCAAAGTCACAGTCTGGCCATTTTGAACAAGAGTAGAAAACTTTTCCTTTTTTTGTTTTCTTTTGCATTATTTCACCCAAGCCACATTTAGGACAAGTAATGTTAAGATTTACATTTTTCTTTTCGAGTGGTTCCGTATGTTTACATTCAGGATATCCAGTACAGGCTAAGAATTTTCCAAACCTTCCCATTTTAATTGCTAGAGGTTTTTGACAGTTAGGACAAAGTTTATCTGTTATTTCGTCTTTTGGTTTTTGCATTTCAACTTCATTATATTTTTTTTCTAAATTATCGTTAAAAGGAACATAGAACTTTCTAACAATTTCTCTCCAATTTTCTTTTCCTTCAGAGATATCGTCTAATTCTTTTTCCATATCAGCGGTAAACTTGTAATCAACAATATCTTTAAAATGATTTTCAAGCATGTCGTTTACAGCTTTTCCTATTTCTGTAGGAATGAATTTTTTTTCTTCATTTTTAACAATATAATTTCTATCTTGAATAGTAGAAATAATAGTGGCGTAAGTAGAAGGTCTTCCGATTTCAAATTCTTCTAATTTTTTAATTAAAGAAGCTTCGTTAAATCTTGCAGGAGGCATTGTAAAATGTTGTTCTGTTTTTAATTCTTTTAAGTCTAAAACTTCTTTTTCTTCTATTTCTGGAAGTTCTTTTTCTTCCACTTTCATTTCATACATTTTTAAGAAACCATCAAATTTGATTGTAGAACCATGAGCTTCAAAAATATATTTATCTGCTGTTATTTCTAATTTTTTAGAATTAAAAATAGCAGAAGACATTTGACTAGCAATAAATCTTTTGTAAATTAAGTTGTAAAGCTTTTCTTGTTTAGCGTCTAATTTAATGTTTTCTACCATTGTTGGTCTAATAGCTTCATGTGCTTCCTGAGCTCTTCCTTTTGTTTTAAAAACTCTTCTTTCATAATAATTTTCTCCAAATTGGTTTTTAATTATTTGGGAAGCTTTATTTAAAGCTTCGTTAGAAATATTTAAAGAGTCTGTTCTGTGGTAAGTAATATATCCTCTTTCATATAACTGTTGAGCAAGGCTCATAGTCATCTTTGCGGGAAGTCTTAACTTCTTATAGGCTTCTTGTTGAAGTGAGGAAGTGGTGAAAGGGGCTTGAGGGTGTTTTTTAACTTCTTTTGTTTCTATATTAGTAATAATATATTTAGCAGTAGTTAATTCTTTTTCTATTTTTTCTGCTTCTTTTTTATTTTTAATATAGAGTTTATCAATTTTTTTATTATCTATTTTAGAAAGTAAGGCTTCGAAATTTATTTTATTTTTTTCAAAAGAAGCAAGAACGGTCCAATACTCTTCGGCGATAAACTTTTCTATTTCTTTTTCTTTCTCGCAAATGAGTTTGACGGCCACAGATTGAACTCGTCCAGCAGATAAATGACGAGCTATTTTTTTCCATAAAAAAGGAGATAGCTTGTATCCTACAATTCTATCTAAAACCCTTCTCGCTTGCTGAGCGTCAGACAAATCTTCGTTTAGTTTTGATGGATTGTTAATAGCTTCTTCGATGGCAGACTTCGTAATTTCGTGAAAAACACATCTTTTATACTCTTTTAAATCAAGAGCATTAATTAAGTGCCAAGAGATAGCTTCTCCTTCTCGATCAGGATCGGTTGCAAGAATAACTTCGTCTGCTTTTACAACTTCTTTTTTTAAAAGGTTTAGGTTTTTTCTAGCTTTTGTTGGAATAACATATCGTGGTTCAAAGTCTTTTTCGACATCAATTCCAAAATCTCCTTTAGGTAAATCTCTAATGTGTCCGTAAGAAGAAAGGACTTTGTAATCAGAGCCTAAAAATTTTTCTATTGTTTTTGCTTTTGTTGGACTTTCTACTATTACTAGCTTCATTATTGTATTTTATTAAACTTTAATATTGTTTGCTCTATACCATTTTGTAGAGCTTCGTCAATAGCAGAAGTCACTTCGAAAATTACTTCGCTAATTATTTCTTGATCTTCTTTGGAGAAAGATTTGAGAACATAGTTTATTAAATCTTCCTTTTTATTGTTATTAATTCCAATTCTAAATCTTATAAATTTTTGAGTTCCTATTTTTTCAATAATAGACTTAATTCCGTTGTGTCCCTTAGCAGAGATATCTTTACTTATTTTAAATTTTCCTAAAGAGATATCGTTTTCATCTTGCACGACCCAAATTTCTTCGGGATTAACTTTATAGAAATTAACAATTTCTTGAATAGCCCTTCCAGACTCATTCATGTATGTTTGAGGTTTTACTAAAAGAACATTGTCTTTTTTAGAAATAAGAGCATTTTGTTTTAAGGAAAATTCTGGAAAGTCAAATCTTTCCTTAAACAAGTCAAGAACCTCAAAGCCAATATTATGAGGTGTGTTTTTGTATTTTTCTTCAGGGTTTCCTAGTCCTATTATTAGAATCATATTTTTATTATACATAAAATATGAAAAAATAAAAACATTTTAGTCGTTGCTAAAAATTATTTTTAGGTGTACAATTGAAACATGGAAATTAAGAAAGTATTAAATTCAGTTTTAGAAATAGTTGTTCTTGTGGTTATTGCACTTGCGATTGTAATACCAGTAAGAACATATGTTTTTCAACCCTTTGTTGTAAATGGAGCCTCAATGGAGCCAAGTTTTTATTCTGGAGATTATTTAATTGTAGATGAGTTTACTTATAATTTTATAAAAGAACCACAAAGAGGTGACGTTGTTGTTTTTGATTATCCTTTAAATCCTAATTTTAAATACATAAAAAGAATAATTGGTCTACCTGGAGAAACAATTTCTATTAAAGACGGAGTGATAATGATCAAAACAATTAGCGGGGAAGAGGTTGTTTTAAACGAAGAAGAATATTTAAGTGCTGATCTTATCAAAGAATGGGTTTATTCTAACGATTTAGGAGAGCAAACTTTGGGAGATCAGGAATATTTTGTTATGGGTGATAATAGAAATGGATCATCCGATTCTCGAAAATGGGGAACGCTTCCAGAAAAAAATATAGACGGAAAAGTTCTTTTTAGATTTTCGATAAAAGAACCAACCAGTCAAAAAATATATGACTAAAATAAAATACCAAACAGTAACAGGGATGCATGATGTTTTTGGAAGAGAACAACTACTTTACGATAAAGTAGAAGAAACGGCTCAAAAAATAGCTGATTTTTATGCTTTTCAAAGAATTAACACCCCTATCTTAGAAGATCAAGATTTGTTTATTAGATCCGTTGGAGAATCTACTGATATTGTTGAAAAAGAGATGTTTACTTTAAAAACTAAAGGAAAAGATCTTTTAGTATTACGTCCAGAAGGAACAGCCCCTGTTTTTAGAGCTTATTTAGAAAATGGAATGCAATCCTTACCTCAGCCAGTTAAGCTATGGTATTATGGTCCCTTTTTTAGATATGAAAGACCTCAAGCAGGAAGATATCGTCAATTTTGGCAGATAGGATTTGAAATGCTTGGTGACGCTTCTCCTGTCTTAGACGCACAAACTATTTTAATTGCTTACAATCTTTTAAGTGAACTTGGTTTTAAGAAAACAATTGTAAATATTAATTCTATTGGATGTGAAGAGTGTCGAAAAGATTATAGAAAAGCCTTATTATCTTTTTTAAGAGGTAAAAAAGAGTCTATTTGTTCTGATTGCAAAAGAAGGGCAGAGAAAAATGTTTTAAGAGTCCTTGATTGTAAAAATCCTAAATGTCAACAAATTTTAAGTGAAGCTCCTCAAGTTTTAGATTATTTATGTCCTGACTGTAAAAATCATTTTAAGCAAGTCCTTGAATTTTTAGAGGAAATACCAGTTCCATACAAATTAAATCCATTTTTAGTAAGAGGGTTAGACTATTACTGTCGAACTGTTTTTGAAATTGGTTTTGAGGATAGTCCAGAAGAAGAAGCGATTGGTTCTATTTTGGGAGGAGGAAGGTATGATTTTTTAGGAAAATCTCTAAAAACAGACATTGTTCCTTCGGTTGGTTTTTCAATGGGGGTAGAGAGAGTAATTGCTTTGATGAAACTTAAAGATATAGACTCTAAGCCAAAGAAAAAAGAAGGGATTTTTATCGTTCAAGTAGGAGACTTGGCCAAGAGAAAAGCTTTGAAAATGATTCAAGATTTTAGAACCGCTAAAATTAATGTTTTTGAAGCTATTTCGAAAAATTCAATGAAGCTACAGTTGACGAAAGCGAATAAATTAGCTATAAATACAGTATTAATCATTGGACAACAAGAAGCCTTAAATAATACGGTCATTATTAAAGATATGATCACGGGCAATCAGTCCACTGTTAAACAGGAAAATATTGTAAAAGAAGTTAAGAAAAGAATTAAATAAGTTATGTTAATTAAACCAAAAATACAGAAAGAAACCTCTCAATCTCTTGTATACAGATTTACACAGGCTGTTAAAAAGAGCGGAGTTTTAGTTGAAGCTAGAAAAAGACAATTTACCAAAAGAAATCTTTCTAAGAATATTTTAAAGAGAAAAGCTATTATTAGAGAGGAAAAGAAAAAAGAGTATTTGAAGAATAAAAAACTTGGCAAATGATTGTTGAGCAGATAAAAAAAGATTTAATTAGTTTTCAAAAAGAGAAGAGATCCACTGAGGTCTCTTCTTTGAGAATGCTTTTATCTTCAATAGTAAACAGAGAAAAAGATAAAAGATTGAAACTATCTCAAGATTTTTCTGAAGAAGAATTAATTTTAAAGTCTCAATTAACAGAAGAGGAGGTTTTGGAAGTGATTTCTTCTGAGGCTAAAAAAAGAAAAGATGCAATTGAGGAATATAAAAAAGCGAATAGAGTTGATTTGATAGAAAATGAATCTTTAGAATTAAAAACTCTTCAAAAATACCTTCCTCCAGAAATGGGAGAGGAAGAAATAAGAAACATCGTTAAGCAAGTTATCGAAGAACAAAAAATAACAGACATGAAAGGGATAGGAATTCTTATGAAAGAAGTAATTCAAAAAACAAAAGGAATGGCTGATGGGAAAAAAATTAACAATATTGCTAAAGAACTATTAAGCTAATAAAGATTCTCTTAAAAGAGAATTTTTTTTAAAAATATTTCACTCTTTTAATCAAGTCTTGCGTAAAAAAAATGATTTGTTAAAATGGATACATATGATAGAAATTAATAATTTAACCAGCGAGAAAATTGATTCAAAATGGGTTAAATTAATTATTCTAGAGACTTTGAAATTAGAAAAAAGGGAGAATTCTAAGGAAGTCTCTGTCGCCATTATAAACGCGGACGAAATTAAGGAGATAAACAGTAGATATCGAGAAATTGATAGTGCTACTGATGTTTTGTCTTTCGAAGGAGATGATAATATTCTTGGAGAAATTATTGTTTGCCCAGAGGAAGTTAGAAATAATGGGACTAATTTTAAAGATGAGTTTAAAAGAGTTTTGATTCACGGAACTCTACATATTCTTGGCTACGATCATGAAAAAGATCAAGGCGAGATGATAAAAAAACAGGAAGAGTATTTTTCTTTAATTAACAATAATTAATTATCATTATGTCAAAAGAATCAGTTACTATCGGTTTAGATATTGGATCTCAAAATGTTAAAATTTTAGGTGTTTTAAGAGATAATAATAGCGATATGTATAGGGTTCAGTTTTTTGAAGAAATGCCTACACTTGGATTCATCAAAGGAAGAATCAAAGATGATAAGATTCTTACTCGAAGAATTATAGAATTATTAAACAAAGTTGAAGAAAAATATAATACTAGAATACCATCAGCGATTATTAATATCTCTGGAAGTAGATTAGAGCTTTTTAACAATAAAGCTTCTGTTTCTGTTGGTGGAGCTAATGGAAAAGTTTCTGAAGTAGACAAAGAAAGAGTTTTTGAAGATGTTAAAACAGTAGTTTTGGGAAATAATAAGAAAGTGCTTAAGGTTTTTCCTAAAGAATGGATTTTAGATGGAGAGAAAGATATCTCTGACCCCTTTGGATTAAGAGGGATTAGATTAGAACTGGAAGCTTCTATTTTAACTTGTTTTTCTTCAGATAAAGAACTTTTAGAAACAGTTCTTAATAATAGTGGGGTAGATGTAGAAGATATTGTTCCAACACCGTTTGCAGACGCAACGGCTCTTTTGGATGATACTCAAAAAGAACTTGGGGTATCTGTAATAAATATTGGTTTTGGGACAACAAGTATGATTGTTTACGAAGATGGAAAAATTATTGATTTGGCTATTTTTCCAGTAGGTTCTTCTCATATTACTAATGATATTGCTATTGGACTTCAGACAGAAATAGATATTGCTGAAAAAATAAAATTAGAATATGGTCTCACAGAGTCAAGTAATAAAAAAATAGAAATTAATTTAAAAACTTTCTTGAATGATGATCTTGAGAATGAAGAAGATGTTTTGGTAAATAAGAATAAAACAAAAAACAATGAAGATTATTTAGTTTTTACTGAAAAAGATTTAAGAAAGATAATGGCACCAAGAATAACAGAAATATTTGATTTAATTAAAGATCGATTGAAAAAGATAGGAAAAGATAAAAACCTACCAGCAGGAATTATTTTAACCGGTGGAGGGTCCAACCTTAAAGGACTTCAAGATTTTGCTAAAAAAGAATTTGGACTTCCTTGTAAAATTGGAGCCGTTTCAAAATTTATTGGATTTGAAAAAAAGGACCCAGCCCACACTACTGTTTGTGGCTTAGTTCTTGTTAATGATTTTGATGATGAGGACAAACCAGACGAGAATGGTCTTTGGAAAAAAGTAAGCGGTTTTATTTCTAATTTCATGCCTAATTAATTGTATGAGCAATAATTTAACAAAAATAAAAGTTATTGGGATTGGAGGTGCTGGTTGTAATACAATTCATAGATTATATAGCACAGGAGTTAGTATAGATTTTATTTCTTTAAATACTGACATTCAGGATTTGCAAAAAAAGAAATCAACCAAGAAAATTAGAATTGGTAAAAAAGCCACAAGAGGTTTAGGAGCAGGAATGCATCCAGAAATGGGAAAACTTAGCGCAGAAGAAAACAGAGCTGATATAGAAGAAGCAATTATCGGAACAGACATTCTTTTTATTACTGCTGGATTAGGGGGAGGAACAGGTTCGGGTGCAATGCCTATTGTTGCAGAAATTGCTAAGGCAAATAATATTTTAACTATCGGCGTGGTAACTCTTCCATTTTCTTTTGAAGGAAAAAAGAGAAAGAAAGTGGCTATGGATGCTTTAAGTGAGGTTGAAAAAAATATTGATACTTTGGTAGTAATTCCTAACGATAAGCTTTTGGAGATCATTCCTCAAGAAGCTACTATAGAAAGTGCTTTTGAAAAATGTGACGAGTTGCTTAAGGAAGCGGTTGAAAGTATTTCTAATGTTGTTTTAAATCCAGGAATATTAAATTTAGATTTTTCAGATATTAAAAGAGTTTTAAAAGAAGGTGGGGCAGCCTTCTTTGGAGTGGGAAAAGCTAAAGGTGAAAATAGAGCTGTTGAGGCGACAAAGATAGCTTTATCTTCGCAAATAACGCGTTTTCCGCTTCAGAAAGCAGAAGGAATTTTGTTTAACGTAACGTCCGGAGAGAATAATTTTTCCCTGTCGGAAGTAAAACAAGTCTCAGCGCTTGTTAAAGAAAAAACATCGCCTTCGACGAAAATTATCTTTGGAGCATCCTTTGATAATAATCTGACAAAAGACGAGATAAGAGTTACGATCATAGCAACACCTGCTAATATAGATAATTAATTAAGAAACACACAAAATGGTTACTAAAGTACTTAAAAGAGACAAAACAAAGGAAAGGTTTAACGCTGAGAAAATTCGTATTGCTGTTTGGAAAGCTTTAACTGCTACAAAACA
>JAQVBN010000018.1 GCA_028690275.1 Minisyncoccota bacterium
ATTGAGAGATCAACAGATTAAAAGATTAACATTTGAGAAATAAAAGCAATGGCAAATACAACCAAAAAAGAAGTAAAGAAGGAAAAGAAAGTTGCTGTTAAAAAGCCTGCTGTTAAAAAAACTACTACTACAAAAAAGGTGGTTAAAAAGACGGTAGTTAAAAAGCCTGCTGTTAAAAAAGAGGAGGCTACTATTAAGGCCCCAAAAGAAACAAAAACTTCTAAGAGTATTTTTTCTGGAAAATATATTAGTGCTATTGGAAGAAGAAAAACAGCGATTGCTAGAGTTAGATTATTTTCTAACGGAAAGAACCAAGTTGTTGTGAATGGAAAGGAGTATAGAGATTATTTTCAGGTTGAAAGTATGCAAAACAAGGTTAGGGAGCCAATAGAAAAGATGAAATTAGTTGAAAAGTTCGATGTTTCTGTTGTTGTTAAAGGTGGTGGAGTTGATTCTCAAGCAGAAGCAGTACGTCATGGTATTGCAAGAGCTCTTATTGGATTTGATGAAACACTAAAGAAGAGATTGAGAAAAGAAGGACTTCTTACAAGAGATTCAAGAATGAAGGAAAGAAAGAAACCAGGTTTGAAGAGAGCAAGAAAGGCTCCAAGATGGTCAAAAAGATAATATACAAAAGCCAGGGAATTGTCTCTGGTTTTTTCATAGTTGACAAATTTTTTTAAAAATGTATAATCAATTTTGTGTTCTTTAAAAAACATGCCTTTGCGCAAAGGCATTAAAACTATTGTCTTCTGAAAAGAAAACTTATAGGTGAAAATCATATATTATTATGGATTTTCATCTATAAAGAAGACGGACTATGGGAGAATCTTGTTTATAGCGTAAAGATTATTATCTTCGAAAATATAGATGTTTTTATTATCGTAATTAAAGAAAGTCTTAGAACTTTCTGAGTTATTTGCGATTGTAAAGATATTTATCTTATCCCTATAGTCGAATTCACTGACAATCAATTTATCATCTTTTTCGAAGAGGTAATATTTGTCGTTAATAAAGTGAAGATCTCTTATTTTGTTTTGAAACCTTGCTATCAATTTGAGGGTGTCTTTTTGTATAAATTCTGGGTAATAGGTTTCCTTAGAAAAATAAGCCCAGATTTCATTTCCAGTGTTTATTAATATTTTTCCATCCCATTCAGAATATTCAAAACAATTGTTTAGGGTGATTATTTTTTCAAACATTTCATCTTTTAATAAGTATAATTTTTCATTATTTTCATTTAAAAAGATTAAATCATTTGAAAAAATTAATTCATAAAATTTATTTTCTGCAAACAAAAACTCGTTTGTTATTAGTTTTGCATTCTCTCTATAAAGAAAACCGTCTCTAAAATAATAAATAGTATTATTGTTTAATCCGTATAAATCAATTTTTGTTTTGATTATTTTATTATTTTTATATAAATTATCATCAATTAAATAATAAAGATTATCCAAATTGTCTTTTTGAAAATTATATTGCCCATTAACTTCTATCTCTTCGGTTTTTGTATAATAAATACCATTTTTTTGGAACAAGAGTTCGTTTTTAAGAATCTGAACATCATTCCAATTTATAACTTCTGTTATTAATTCTTCTTTGTTGTTTTCAGGATTGTAATAATAATATCCAGTTTCTTTTTCGATAATAAAACCATCTTTTATTTCAAAGAGATTTAAAATGTTTTCATTGATTAGTTTCTTTTCGTAACTATCCTTAAATAAAGTAACATCTACTTCGCTTACCTTTTTTTCAGTAATTTCTAGGTTTTTTTCCCAAGAAAAATATCCATCTTTAGATATTTTAATGTTGTATGTCTTGGGAGTAAGGTCTTGGATTAGGACATTTCTTGAAAAATTAGAGGTAGTTTTTTTAATCTTATCGTTAATAGATATATTCACCTCCTCTGGGTTTGTTTTAATGTAAAAACCTCCAGTTTCTATAATTTTTTTAGTTTCAAAATCAAATCGATAACCTTCGGAATAGAATAAAACCATTGGAGTTATAATGATAAAAATAAAAACCAATAAGTAGAATAAAATTGTTCTTGCTTGTTTTGACATATATATTTAACTATATATGAAAATCGTTTTTTATCAATACTTTGAACACACTTGCCAATTGGTTTTTTATTAGCTATGATAAAAATATGAAAATAGGTATTGATTTAGGAACAAAAAATTCACTTGCTTTTATTCCCGGAAAAGGAATTGTTTTAGACGAACCCTCTGTGGTTGCAGTTTCTTTGAGTGAAAATAAGATATTGGCAGTTGGTAGTTCTGCAAAAGAAATGATTGGTAGAACTCCTGACGCAATTGCTGTTTATAGGCCCCTAAGAGATGGAGTTATTGCTAATTCCAAGATTACTCAGGCAATGATTAAGTATTTTATTACCAAAGTAAACACAGGTTTTAATAGGTTTATTAAACCAGAACTTTTAATTGGAGTTCCAGCAGGTATTAGCTCTACAGAAAAAAGAGCGGTTATTCAATCAGGTATTGCGGCTGGAGCTAAAGATGTGTTTGTTGCCAAGGAGCCTATTTTATCTGCTATTGGTGCTGGCATTCCAATCAATTCAGCTTCTGGACATATGATTGTTGATATTGGTGGTGGAACAAGTGAAGTGGCTGTTATTTCTTTAGGGGGGATTGTTACTTCCGAGTCTTTGAGAGTTGCAGGAGATGTTTTAGATGAATGTGTGTCAGAATATATTAAAGTTAAGTATAATTTAGCTATTGGTGATCAGACAGCCGAAGCAATAAAAATGAAAATAGGAACTGCGGTTCCAATAGAAAAACAGGAATCAATGGAAATAAGAGGAAGGGATTTAGAATCAGGACTTCCTAAAACTATTAAGGTTTCTTCAAATGAGGTTTGTGAAGCAATCGCCGACTCTCTTGATGAAATTATTATTTGTATAAAAGCTGTTTTAAGAGAAACTCCTCCAGAGCTTGCAGGAGATATTATGGACAAGGGAATGGTTATTGCTGGAGGTGGTGCTTGTTTGCAAAATATTGCGACTTTGATTTCTCAAAAAACAGGAGTTCCTTGTTTTATTGCTGATGATCCTTTACGTTGTGTAGCCAAAGGAACAGGAGCTGTATTAGACAATTTGGATGTTTATAAAAAGTCTTTAATGACTAAAAAATAATATGGAAAAAGAAAAATTTATTATTCAGGGAAGACAAAAGTTGAAAGGAGAGATTGAGGTTGGTGGAGCAAAAAATGCTACTTTTTCAGTTTTAGCTGCCTCTATTTTAACTAAAGAAGATGTTATTATCGATAATCTTCCTTTAATTGAGGATATCTTAAGAATGATAGAAATACTTGAAGGGATGGGAGCAAAAGTAGAATGGTTGAGTAAGCGAAAAATAAAAATTAACACAAAAGATATTGATCCTCAAAAAATAGACAAAAAGAAGATTCTAAAATTTAGAGGTTCGGTTCTTTTGTTTGGACCTCTTTTAGCTAGATTTTCTAAGATCAGTTTGCCTAAACCAGGCGGTTGTGTTATCGGAGTTCGTCCAATAGACACTCATTTAGACGCTTTTTCTGATTTGGACATGAAGATAGATGAGACAGAGGGAGAGATTAAGATTGAGACCGATGGAAGAGTAAAAAGAAAAACAATAATTTTAAATGAAATTAGTGTTACAACTACAGAAAATGTTTTGTTGTTTGCTGCTTTAAATGAAGGGACAATTACTGTAAAAATGGCGGATATGGATTATCCATCAGAAGAACTTATTAAAGTTCTTAGAAAAATGGGAGTAAAGATTGAAGTTGGTTTTCATGAATATAGAATTACTGGAAAAAAGGATTTAAATGGTTTTGAGCACAAGATGATGTATGATCCTATTGAGGCAGGAACTTACATTATTCTTGCAGCAGTTACTAAAGGTGATATTGTGATAAAAAATATTGAATTGAGGTATTTATACTTTCCTTTGAAGATTCTAAAAAAAGCAGGATTGACTATTAAATTTTTTAAACAAGAAGAGGATGGGGTCGTTTCTGCTAAAATATCTCCATGGGACAAATTAGAGTTGAGTAGAATTCAAAGCATGCCTTACCCCGGAATTCCTTCTGATTTACTTCCTTTGTTCGGAGTTCTTGCAAGTCAGATTTCAGGAGCGACCGTTATTCATGACCCATTATATGACGGAAGACTTGAATACTTGAAGGGTTTGAGGAGTATGGGGGTTGATATCTTTTTCTCTGACCCTCACAGAGCCATTGTTTCTGGCCCCTCTCAGCTTTATGGGGCAGATTTAGGAGCTTTTGATTTAAGGGCTGGAGCTTCTCTTATTACCGCAGGATTAATTGCTAAAGGAGAGACTATAATAAGAGATATTTATCAGGTTGATAGAGGATATGAAGAAATAGATAAAAAACTTAAGAAACTTGGAGCAGATATTAAAAGGGTGAAATATGAGTAAAATTATAGGGCATCAAAAACAAAAGGATTTTTTAGCCAAAATAATTTTAAGTAATAGAATACCACACGCTTTTCTTTTTACCGGAGTAGATCAGGTTGGAAAAAAAACATTTGCTCTTAATTTTGCAAAGATGATTCTTTGCGATCATGACGCTTGCGATGCTTGTAAGGTTTGTCTAGATATTGATAAAAACATTTCTCCAGACGTTTGTTTGCTTAGCGATGGAAATAAAAATATTGAAATTGATAAAATTAGAAGCATTAGAGAGTTTTTAAGACTTAAAAGTTATAGCAATAAAAGGAAGATTGCCATTATTGATAATGCGCATTTAATGGGAATTGATGGTCAGAATAGTATTTTAAAATTACTAGAAGAACCTCCAGCAAATTCTATTCTCATCTTAATAACTAGTTTTCCAGAAATGCTTTTGGGAACAATAAAATCAAGAGTTCAGAGTCTTAATTTTAACGGAATAGCAAATAAAGAAATAGAGAAATATCTAATTTCTGAGGGGATTGGTAAGGAGGAAGCGCAGGAGGTAAGTGTTTTTTCAGGAGGAAAGATTGGAAAAGCTCTTGAACTTTTGGAAGATAGTGAAAAGAAAGAGTTTTTTGTAAAAACTTTGAATTATTTGAAAGAGATAGAAAACAAGGGTTTTGATAAGAGATTTGAGTATGTTAAGGAAATATATAAAGATCCTGAAGACAAAGAATCAGTCTCTGAAATTCTTAACATTTTTGAAAGGTTTTTTAGAAGAATAATGTTCTTAAAATTATATAAAAAAAATGCCGAAGAATTTAAGAGTTATTCTCTTCTTCAAATTAAAAATATTATAGAAGAGATACAGAAAACAAAATATTATTTCAATAACACAAATACGAATAAAAAATTATTATTAGAAAATTTAATGATAAATATATAATATGTATAAAGAAAAAATAGAAGCGATTAGACCAGAATTTGAAAAGGCTTTAAACTATGCCTTACAAAAAACAATGAGCATTAGAACGGGTAGAGCAAATCCGGCTTTGATTGAAAACACTCTTGTCGATGTTTTTGGCTCTAAAATGCCGATCAAACAGCTTGCCTCTATTTCTGTTGCTGGTCCTAAGCAATTAAGAGTTGAACCTTGGGATAAATCATATATAGAACCTATCGCTAGAGCGATTCAAGCAAACACTTCTTTGTCTCCAACTTCAGATTCTAATGGAGTTTGGATTAACATGCCAGAATTAACAGAAGAAGTTAGAAAGGATATGATTAGAAGTGTTGGACAAATTGATGATGGAGCTAAACAGACTATTAGAAAATATAGAGACGAGGCTTGGTCTGCTATCCAAAAAATGGAAAAAGATGGCTTAATATCAGAAGATGATAAGTTTAGGGGTAAAGAAGAGCTTCAAAAGGTAGTAGAAAGTTATAATCAAAAAATAGATAACTTAATTCAAGGTAAGAAGAAAGAATTAGAAGTATGATTATTTTAAAAACCATTTTAGATTTTATTTTAGCGATAATTGTTTTTGCAATTATTATCACGGTTGTTGTTACTGCCCACGAACTTGGACATTTTTTTGGGGCTAAAAAAACAAAAACTAGAGTAGATGAATTTGCGATTGGTTTTCCTCCTTTTATTTGGAAAAAGAAAATAAAGGGAACTTTGTTTGCTTTGGGAGCAATTCCTTTTGGAGGATATAATAAAATTTATGGAGAGGATAATACCGAAGAAGCAAAAGGGTCCAAAGATAGTTTTACTTCTAAAACGATTCCTCAAAAATTATTGATTATCATTTTAGGGGTTGTTGGTAATTTCTTATTTTCAATTGTTATTTTTTACATTGTTCTTATTTCCTCTGGAATGAATACTACGATTGGTTTAATGAATCCAGACTATAAATTTCCTTTAGGACATCAAGAAAATTATTTAATGATTGGTGCAGTTGAAAAAGATTCTCCCGCAGATTATGCTGGAGTGGAAGCAAATGATATTATACTAAAATTGAACGGAGAGAGGATTGATAGTGCAATAGAGCTTAAGGAAAGTTTAGCTGAAAAAAAAGGTGAGGCTATTGCTCTTTTAGTTAAAGACAAAGAAACGGGGGAGGAGAGTGTTCGTTTGATTAACAATAATAAAGACGCTATAGGGATTGGTTATACTAATATTTCTAATATCTCTTACAATGAAAACTTGGGGGATAAAATTTTTGCTGGAATTTTCCATACTTATAATTTTACAGACTACTCTTTATCAACATTAGGTTACATGATTTCTAAATCTTTTTCTGAAAAAGATTTTTCTGTTGCTGCTAATGCTATTGCTGGACCTGTTGGAATATTCGCAGTCACAAAAGTTAGTTTGGGGGAAGGTTTTATATACATGCTTAATTTATTAGCAATTATTTCTCTTGCCCTTGCTGTTACTAATTTAATGCCTCTTCCGGCACTAGACGGAGGTAAATGTATTTATTTAATATGCCAAAAAATTAATCCAAAGGTTTTTACCGATAAACGTAGCGAGAACATTGATAATGTTGGTTTTATTCTTTTAATGGGATTAGGAATACTTATCGTTGTTAAATATTTGTTTCAGTTTAAAGATTTAATATTTTAAAAATATGAAGGTTTCAAAATTATTAACTAAAACTCAAAAACAAGATCCTAGTCTTGAAGTAAGTACAAATGCTAAACTTCTTGTCAGGGGTGGTTTTGTGGATAAATTAGGGGCAGGAATATATACTTATTTGCCATTAGGCTTAAGAGTGATAGAAAAGATTAAGAATATTGTTAAGGGGGAGATGGACAATATTGGTGGGCAAGAGGTTTTAATGCCCGGACTTCAGCCTAAAGAAAGTTGGGAAAAGACGGGAAGATGGCAAGTTCCAGAAATGTATAAAATAAAAGACGAGGATTATGGTCTTGGCTGGACTCATGAAGAAGTAGTTACTCCGATAGCTCAGAAATTTTTAAATTCAGAAAAAGATTTTCCTAAATCTATTTATCAGATCCAAACTAAGTATAGAAATGAACCTAGGGCCAAATCAGGATTGTTTAGGGGAAGGGAATTTATAATGAAAGACATGTATTCTTTTCATCTTAGTCAAGAAGATTTAGATAATTATTACGAGAAAGTAAAAGAAGCTTATTTTAGAGTTTTTGAAAGATGTGGATTGAAAGATTTTACTTACTACACCCTTGCTGCGGGCGGAGCTTTTACAGAAAGTTTTACTAACGAGTTTCAAACTTTAACAGATTCTGGTGAAGATATTATTTATATCTGTGACAAGTGTAAGTTTGCTATGAATAAGGAGGTTAAGGCTGATAAGTGTCCAGAATGTGGACATGATGTTTTTCTGGAAAAAAAGTCTATTGAGGTGGGTAATATTTTCAAATTAGGAACAAAATATTCCGAAGCTTTTAATTTTAAAATGCAGGATAAACACGTAATTATGGGTTGTTATGGAATAGGAATCTCAAGATTGCTAGGCACGATTGTTGAAGTATTCCATGACGAAAAAGGAATTATTTTTCCTAAAACAGTTGCTCCATATGATATTTATTTAATCGATATTAAGAGTAACGGAGAAGCAGAGAAAGTGTATGAGATGCTTCAGGGGGAAGGGTATGAGGTTTTATTCGACGATAGAGAAAAAACTCCAGGAGAGAAGTTTTCAGATGCTGATTTAATGGGTATTCCTTTAAGGGTAGTTGTTTCAGAAAAGACTTTAAAGGAAGGTGCAGTAGAGATAAAGAAAAGATCAGAAGAAACTATAGAAATGGTAAAAATAAATGAAATTAATAATTTTTTAAAGGAATGTTGATTTTAGAGCAAAAACTTGCTATTATCTAGACACTATGAAGAATTT
>JAQVBN010000019.1 GCA_028690275.1 Minisyncoccota bacterium
TGCTTCCAGCTGGGATAACAATACTAGAACCATCTGATATTTCATGTTCTTCACCATCAATAATCACTTTTCCAAAACCAGACTCAATTCTAAAAAATTGATCTACATTTTGATGAACCTCCATTCCAATATCTTCATTTGGAAGAAGAGACATTAAAACAAGTTGCATGTGTTTAGCAGTATAAATAACTTTACGAAAATTTTCATTCTCTAAAGTTTCTTTTTCTATGTTGTTTACAAATCCGTTCATATTTTTTTATTTAATTAATAATAAATAACTTTTTCTTTAATTATAGCTCTTTAAAAAATGACTGTCAAAGTTTATTTTCAATAAAAAGTCCTTCACTATTAGAATAAAAAACAATATCTCCATTTACGTCTGTTCTTAAGACTCTCACCCCATTGTTTTCAAGTAAATCCATAACTCCTTCGTCTGGATGCCCATAATTATTTTCTCCCACAGAAATTACAGCACAGTCAGGAGAAACCGCTTTTAGAAAATCTTCACTTGTAGAATATTTAGATCCATGATGACCCACTTTCAAAACATTACTTTTTAAGTCAAAATTTTGAATTAAATTATTTTCAAAAACCGAAGTTAAATCCCCCGTTAAAAGAAATTTTGAATCTTCATGAATTAATTTAAAAACTATCGAAGTGTCATTTAAATCTCTAACTTCTTTAACGTCTTGCACGGGGTTATAGACCTCTAAAACAATATCGCCCACAGAGATCTTATCGTGAGCATCAACAATAACCACTTTTTCGTTTTGTAAAAGTTCTTCTAATTCTAAGTATAAATCAGAGTCGCTTTCTGCTCCCGTCCAAACAAAAGAATCTATGTTGTAAGTTTTTAAAACAGGGATAAGTCCCCCTAAATGATCTTTGTCTGGATGAGTTAAAATAACCATATCTAAATCTTTATCAAGAGGATTCATATATTCCTCTAAATTTTCTAAAACAGAACTATCCTCTCCTCCGTCTACTAATATTTGATGACCATCTTTTGTTTCAATAAAAATAGAGTCTCCCTGGCCAATATCAAAAAAGACAACCTTTAAATCATTGTCTTTTTTAAAAAGAAAGCCAAAAGCAATTAAATTACATAAAACTAAAAATAATAAAATGCTTAAAACTTTTTTATTCATAAATTACCCCACCACCAATTAATTTTTTATTTTTATAGAAAACAATAGACTGTCCAGTAGTAACTGCGTTCTGAGGAGCTTTAAAGATTGCCTTTCCTTTATATATAACACAAGGAAGTTCTTTGGCTCTATACCTTATCTTTGCCATTGCCTTTATTGGAAAATCTTCTTCAATAAACCAATTTGATTTTTTAAATCTAACTTCTTTTTTTAAAAGTAAGTCTTTGTTTTTGGTTACGTATAAAATGTTATTCTTTACATCTTTCTTAAAAACAAAAAAAGGTCCCTGTGGTAAATCCAAACCCTTTCTTTGACCAATAGTATAAAACCAAACTCCTTCGTGTTCCCCCAACAACTCTTTCTTCTCGTTTAAAATCTTTCCCTTCTTTGTTTTTATCTTCTTTTTTAAAAAATCAATAGTGTCTCCAACAACAAAACAAATCTCTTGCGACTCTTTTGATGTTTCAATGTTTTCTTTTTTAATTATTTTCTTAATATCTTCTTTTTTAAAATCCCCCAAAGGAAATAAAAGGTTTTTTATCTTATTTGAAGGAAGTTGCCAAAGGAAATAAGATTGATCTTTTCTTTCGTCATCCGCTTTATATAAGAAAGATCCTCTTTTTTTAATATAATGTCCTGTTGCAATAAAATCCGCTCCTCTTTTTTTAGCCTCATTTAAAAATAAACCAAACTTAATTTCTCTATTGCAACAAACACAAGGATTCGGAGTTATTCCTTTTTTAAAATCCTCTAAAAAATTATCTATTATTCTTTTTTTAAATTCTTTTCTAAAATCAAAAACCAAAAAAGGTATTTTAAAACCTTCTGCAATTTTTTTAGCCCTTTTTTGTTCTTCTGAAAAAATATTAGAAAGAAGCATAAAAACTCCCGTAACGTCATACCCTTTTTCTAATAATATTTTAACGGCCATTGTTGAGTCTACCCCAGAAGACATTCCAACAAAAACTTTTTTCTTCATGAATCTAAAAAGCTTTTAATAATTAATTCAGTTGCTTTCTTTTCAGAAAGTCCTCTCATTCTTAAATACATTAACTTCTCCTCCGAAATTTTTCCTATTGATGCTTCATGAGTTAATTCAGCTCGATTGGAACTACAAACAATTCCTGGAATAGAAGTTATTTGAGATTTTTTATCTACAATTAAACCAGAACACTCTAAATGTCCCCTTACTTCATCTTCCCCGTACATAAAACTTTCAGAATTAAAAACTCCTCCATTTTCTGCCATCATTTTGATTCTAAGATCGGCACTTGATTTTTTTCCCCTCAAATAAACATCTTCTCGAGTACTAACTTTCGCACCACTGCTTTGATTAACGATACTTGTTTTTAATTTAGCATTTTTCTCAAGAAAAAACTGATAATGAGCTTTGAAATCATCTTCTTTTTTCCAAGAATTTTTTTGGAAATAATTTACAAAGCTATTTTCTTTGATAACGATTTTAGCTAAAGCAAGATGTTTTCCTTTAACAGCATTTGTTGATTGACATAAAGATGATAATTCAACTTTTAATCCTTTTTCTACAAAGATTAAATTACTCATTTCTTGCAAAATGTTTTTGGATTGAATCTCTACAAGAGTGTTTAATCTTTGAGAAACAGATTTTTGAATCCATAAAAAGAAACCTTGTTTTGGTTTTTTTCCAAAATATTCATGTGTCCATTTAAATTTTTCCCAAGCTAAAAAACTAGGCAAGATAATTACTCCGTCCAACCCTTCTGCTTTCTCTATTCGATTATCTATCTGATAAAAATTTGGTACATTTTTTGCACTTTTCAAAATCATATTTTTTAACTGTTTTTAAAACTGATTTATAGTCTTCGTTTTTTCCAATAATTTTACCATCAATAATAACATTAGTTCTTGTAGGTTTCAAAAGATCTAAAATATCTCCATGATGAGTAATGATCAAAACCGCTACTCCATTATCTATAAAATACTTTTTAATAGTATCTGCTACTTGTTTTGTTCTTTTAATATCAAGCCCAGAATCAATTTCATCTAAAATAATAAGTTTTAAATTAAGAGAAGTTAACTGCATTAATTCGGAAATCTTCTTTTCCCCCCCAGAAAAACCTTTATTTACCTCTCTCAATAATAGTTTTTCGTCTTTAAAGTATTCTTTTTTTTGAGAAATACTTTCCATAAAATCCTCCATTTTAAGTCCTTCTATTTCTGGTGGATTTTGAAAAGCCAAAGCAATCCCTCCTTTAACCCTCTCTTCTGGTGATAATTTTAAGATATTTTCTTTGTTAAATAAAATTTCTCCAGAACTTATACCAATTCTTGAATCTCCTGCAATTATCTTAGCCAAAGTGCTTTTTCCGCTCCCATTAGGTCCTAAAAGAGCGACCACTTCTCCTTTTTCAATATAAAAATCAAGGGCATCTAAAACTTTTCTGCCCTCAATTTCTACGTTTAAATTTTTAATTTGAAGTAAGCTCATTTTAAAAAGACATACTTTGATCGTCGTCGTCTTTTATTTCTTCATCGACACCAAAAACATCTTCAATGTCATCATCTTCTTCTAAAACTATAGCTCCATAAGGACAAACACTTTCTCCTCCAGCGTGAATAAGTTCCTCTTCGTTAATAATCTCAGCTTTATTTTCAGATCCAATAGCGATCCCTTTTGGACAAGTAATAGTACAACCACCACATCCCAAACATTTGTCTTTATCTATTTGAAACATATTATTTATTATTAAAATTATTTATTGCTTTTTCTATTTCTTTTTCTGCTTCTTCAGCACCTACAAATCCAGTTACCTTAACCCATTTGTTTGGCTCCATCCTTTTATATATTTCAAAAAACTCTTTAATTGAATTTCTTTCAAACTCAGTTAAATCAGAAACATCATTAATGTGAGCATATGTTGGATTAATTTTTGCTACCGGAACAGCAATAATTTTATTATCAATACCACCCTCATCCTCCATAGAAAGCATTCCTATAATCTTTGACTTAACTAAACATCCAGGAAAAGTAGCTTCGTTTGTTAAAACCACAGCATCAAGTGGATCTCCGTCTGAAGAAATAGTATTTTCTATTAATCCATACTCAAAAGGAAAAGAAACTGGACCATAAATAGTTCTATCTAACTCTATTCTCTGTGTTTCTTCGTCTCTTTCATATTTTTGACGACTTCCTTTAGGAATTTCTACAAATATTTTGATTTCCATACAATAAAAATTTAATGATTATATTTAATTTATAACAAAATAAGGTTTAATTGTCTAGCTGAATTTTTTCAGAATTTTGTTCTGCTTTTATATTTTCAAAAGTCATTATTATACTAATAGCAAAAAGCATAAAAATGATAAAACCGATAACTAAATCTCTTTTTAACATATTTTTATTCTCCCTTTTTTTCTCTAAGCATTAAATCTGCTAGAGCTTTTCTAGGATCTTTATTATGATATAGCATCATGTAAACTTGGCTTGTAATTGGCATTTCTACGTTAAATTTTTTACTTAAATTATAAACCGCTTCTGTGGTAGTTGCTCCTTCAATAATACTATCCGTTGACTTAATAATATCATTCATTTTTTCTCCAGCACCAATTCTTTCTCCGAAAGTCCTATTTCTACTTTCGGGACTAATACAAGTAGTCGCTAAGTCTCCTAGTCCTGCAATTCCAAAAAAAGTTTTCTTTTGAGCTCCCATAACTTGCCCCAATCTAGAAATTTCTACAATTCCCCTAGAAAGAATAGCAGCCTTAGAATTAGCTCCAAAACCTAAACCGTCTGAAATACCAGCTATAATTGCAATAATGTTTTTAAGAGCTCCGCAAAGTTCAACTCCAACAGGATCTAAATTAGTATATACCCTAAATCTATCATTAAAAAATAGTTTTTGAACCTCTCTTGCAATTTCTAGGTTTGCCGAAGCAGCAATAGCTACTGCTGGCATACCCTTAGCAATCTCCTGAGCTATTGTTGGTCCAGACAAAACACAAGTTTTAGTTCTTCCCAACTCTTGATGGATAATCTCGGTCATTCTCATTAAAGTTTTTTGTTCAATTCCTTTTGAAACGTTAACAAATATCTTATCAGAAACCTTAACCTTAATTTGCTTTAAAACACTCCTATAAAATTTAGAAGGAATAGCATCTACGATAATTTCACTTTGTAAAACAGCCTTATTAATATCTTTTTCAAAAACTACTTCTTGGGGGATAATAAAATCTCCTAAATATTTTTTATTAACTCTTTTAGAATCAAGTTCATCTAAATACTCGGGAAAACTACTCCAAAGGATAACTTTGTTTCTATTATTACTTAATAAAATTGCTAATGTAGTCGCCCAGGCTCCATCGCCTAAAATGGTAATTGTTTTCATATAATTAAAATTTCCTATGAGGACAAATATTTTTATAATCGCAATATTGACATTGCCAACCTGCTGTTGGTTTAAATTTACTTCTTTTTATCTTCTCTATTATATTTAATATCTTTTCTTCAGTTTTTTCAACACTCTTTTCTTTCGGTTCAAAAGAACAATACGTTCCTTGTTCAATATAATAATAAGTTAACTTTTGAGGCTTTAAATCAAAAACCTTATGAGCTGCTAAATTATAAATCTCTAATTGAAACTTATCACTAGTCGCTAAAGTTTTCTTAGCCACACCCGTCTTATAATCAATAATTTCTATCTTATTATCAATAACATCAATTCTATCAATAGCTCCAACAAACTTATGTCCGTTCAAATTAATACTAAAAGTTTTTTCTAATGCTGGTTCATTTTTCATAAACAAAACAGCCGAATCTCGATTAATAAAATCTTTGTAAAAATTAGTTAAAATAACTTTTCCTTTTTCTCGATATTCTTCCTTATGGTCCCCTCCATTAAACCAAGCATCAATCCATTCCTCTTGATACATTTTAAGTAAATCATCCAAACTTAACCCCGACTTATTTCTTTCTTTTTCATCTTTTCTAAATAAATGTTTTTGTTCTGATTGAAAAACTTGAACATCTAAATTAACAAATCTACATAGAGTGTTATGAATAGTTTTTCCAAAAGAAAAGTTAGGTTTTCCTTTGGTAGGAATCTTTAAAATATGAGCATATTTATATTGCAAAGGACAGCTTTCAAAAGCAGCTAACTGAGAGAAAGAAAAATGAGAAGGAAGTAATTTGTCGTACCGTATTGAAGTAGTCTCATTAGATTCTTTTTTAAACCCATTAAATTGTTTTGTAAAACAAAAAGCCCCTTTAGTCATTTTCTGCTTATCGGCAGAAGCTTTGTCAATCAGTCTACTTTCTATTAAAAAACGAGACGGTTTCTTAAGTTGCTTTCCACCATAATCATTTGCCCAAGTCAAAAACAATCCTCTCTTAGCTCTTGTAAGAGCAACATAAAACAATCTTCTCTCTTCTTCTATGTGAAAATCTCCTTCTGGCAAAACTTCTCTGATAAGATCTTTAGGGAGCTTGATCGGATCACTTCTTTTATCGCTTGGGAATTTTCTATGAACCAAACTCACCACAAAAACATACTTAAATTCAAGTCCTTTGGCAGAATGAACTGTCATAATCTTAACAGAATCACTTTCGTCGATTTGAGTACTTAAATCTCCCTCGTCACCAGACTCGAGTTCCATCTCTAATTGATCCATAAAAGCAATCAACTTTCCATCATGATTTGTGTTTTCAAAATTTTTTGTTTTTTGGTAGAACTGATAAATAATCTCCCAATTCTTCAAATTTTCTTCTGTCGGTTCTTTTAGCTTTTCCGCATAATGAAGATCATTAATCATCCTTACAAAAATTTCACTTACGTTTTTTTCTTTAGAAAGCTTAAAATGTTCTTCGAGAGAATCTAATAATTTTTTAATTTTTTCTTTAGATTCTTTTCCTAATAATAATTTAGGATTTTTAAGAGCCTCAAACAAAGAAATACTATTCTCATCCGCAAACCATCCTATCTTAGCTACTTCTTCTGAGGTAAAATTAACTGGAAGAGATCTAAGCACTCTATAAAAAGAAGGTGAATCATAAAAATTTAAAACTATTTTAAAATAGGCAATAATATCTAAAATAATAGGATGAGAATAAAGTCCTTTTGAAGACATAAAATAATAAGGGATAGAAGCTCTCTCAAATCCTCTAATAAAATAATTGGCAGAATCATTAGCTCTTACTAAAACACAAAAATCTGAAAAATGAGCTTCTTTGTCAATTTCTTTTATCTCCCATATTTTATCAATTACTCCCAAAACTTCTTCCTCGGCCGTTTCATAGGATAACAAATTAACCCCCCCATCTTCTTTTGTGTTACTTCTTAGTTTTTTGCTTATTTTTTCAAAATTTTTAACGTTAACTCCTTTGCTTTCAGCATCTTTTTTTATTGCTGCAGACTCATTCAATTCATATTCCAATCTATTGGGATTATTCAATTGAATAAAGTTATAGGCTAAGTCAAGAATATCTTGAGTAGACCTATAATTATCTCCAAGAACTATGTTTTTAGAATCAGGAAAATCACTTTTAAATTTTAAAACATTATTAAAGGAAGCCCCTTGAAAAGAAAAAATAGAATTATGAACAACAACATTATTCGCTAAAAAATTATGCACCTTTTCAACTTCTAGATCGTAAACCACCAGATCCTTTTCTTTTTTTTGAATATCAATAATTTCATCATAAACAATATCATTTCCCCTTCTTATTGGAATTTTATGTCCAATCATTAAATTTTTAGCAGGCATCATAACTGCATAACTATTTTGTCTTTTTTTATTCTTTGTATCATAACCGATTCCGGCCTTAAACCTAACCTCTATAATTCCGTCTGTTATTACTTGAAGTTCTTTCGCAGTCTTAATCAATTCTCTCAAATTAAAACTTGAAATTCTTATCCTTTTTCCTTTTTTTGCATCAGTTAATTTATATCCTCTTTTTCTAAGTTTTTCTATAATTTCTTCATTTGATGTTTCCACCATTAATAGATGAGAAGCTAAATAGTTTTTTAAAACTTTTCTCTCTTTTGATCTACATTTTCTAGAACACATAGTAATATTAATTTTTGTCCTTACCGCTGATCCTCTACTAACAGCGTCTAAAG
>JAQVBN010000020.1 GCA_028690275.1 Minisyncoccota bacterium
GTGGAACTCGTTAAAAATATTAGAGATTCTAATTTTGTAAATGGAAATGTTTCTTGGGTTGAAGGGCTTACAACCTGTTCTGATATTATTCTTGGATGTAGGATGGATTACGATGAATCAGCACTAACAGTTAATACATTGTCTACTGTAAGAACTCCTTTATGGATTGATGCTAATGGTTTTTATAATTATACCGAATCTGGAACACAAACTATTTTTTCAAGAAAAATCGTAGTTACAATTGTTAGTTCTGCTAAGATTAAAATTAGCGTAACGGTATATTACGGCGAAGAAGAGTTTTTATTAGAACAGTATTTATATAATTGGAAGTAATATGAACAATAGAGGATTTACATTAATTGAAGCAATCGTTTCTTTAGCTATATTTATAGTGATTGCTTCTACATTGGCGGAAATTGTTATTGTTTCTATTCAGAATCAAATAAAAGTTAGTACGATGCAAAATATGTTTAATCAGGCAGTTTTTGCTTTGGATAAGGTTGAAAAAGAATTAAGAATGGCTAAGAAAGATTCTTTAGGAACATGTATTGGAGCGGAAAAAAATTACTATGTTGAGGGAGAGGCTTCAATTACTTTTTTATACAACGATCAAGAAAATGAAAGTGGTCCTATATGTAAAAAGTTTGTTTTAGAAAATAATCAAATGGTGGAATATGTTTCTACAGATGGAACAATTGCTAATTTATCAGTAACGGGAACTAATATTACTTCTTCAAGCATAAGTCTTGATTCTTTGAAATTTATTGTTCCCAATGATGTTCCAGGAGATTTATTGCAACCTAAAGTTACTATTGTGATGTCGCTTTCGAGTAGTGGTCTTGAAGATCAAGAGCCACTTCAATTTCAAACAACAATATCAGAAAGAAGATTAGACTTATAATTTTATGAAATATACAGAAAAACAAAAAGGATCCCTTTATCTTACAGTTGTACTTATTGGCATTGTTATCGCTATTGCTATTGGGGTTATTGGGGGTGTTGTTGCCGGATCAAATTTAGTTAAAGGTTTAGGAGATTCTGTGAGAGCTTTTCATATTGCTGATTCTGGGATAGATCAAGCTCTTTATGAATTAAGAATAAATAATAATACGGATGATATAAATTGTTCGAGTGATTTTAGTACTTATGGAGTTTCTACTTGTACGGTTGATATTATTGACGGGACTCCAAGAATAATTAAAGCTCTTGGTTCATATAATGGATCCCAAAGAAGAATAGAGTCAAGTTACTGATATGAATAAAGAAGAGGCTAAAAAGAGAATAGAAAAATTAAGAGAGACAATTAATCATTATCGATATCTATATCACGTTCAAGACGTATCAGACATATCAGACGAAGCTCTTGATTCTCTCAAAAAAGAACTTTTTGATTTAGAGGAAATTTATCCTGATTTAATAACCCCCGATTCTCCGACACAAAGAATCGGAGGGAAGCCTCTACCTAAATTTGAAAAATATATTCACGTAAAGAGAATGACTTCTTTTAACGATGCTTTTTCGGAGGAGGATATTAAAAATTGGCTTAATAGAAATTTAAAACTTTTAAACTCTGAAGAGAAAAAAGAAATTAGTTTTTATTTAGAACCTAAATTGGACGGTCTTGCCGTTGAATTAATCTACAAAAATGGACTACTTGTTTTAGGAGCAACACGAGGAGATGGTTTTGTGGGAGAAAATGTTACTCAAAATTTGAAAACAATCGAATCAATTCCTCTTCGTTTAAGAAGCCAAGAAGAAGTAGAAAAATTACTTGGTAGAAAAATTAACTATGAGGAAATTATTGTTAGGGGAGAGGTTATTTTAACAAAAGAAGAATTTGAAAGAATTAACGAAGAAAGGAGGAATAATAACGAAGAGGTTTATGCTAATCCTAGAAATTTAGCGGCTGGTTCTATTAGACAACTTGATTCAAAAATTGCTAGTGAAAGAAAATTAGATGCAAATTTTTATTCTTTGGTTTCTGACTTGGGGCAAAAGAATCATAACGAAGAGCATGAAATTTTAGATCTTCTAGGATTTAAAACTAATAATAAATACACAAAGTTGTGTCAAAATTTAGACGAAGTTTTTGATTATTATCAGTTGATGAATAAAAAAAGAGAGTCTTTACCTTATGAGATAGATGGTGTGGTTATTGTTATTAACAAAAATCGAATATTTGAAAAATTAGGAATTGTTGGCAAAGCTCCTCGAGCAGCTATTGCTTACAAGTTTCCCCAAAGAGAGGCAACCACTATTCTTCTTGATGTTGAATATCAAACAGGAAGAACGGGGGTGGTCACTCCAGTTGGTATTTTGAAGCCAGTAGTGGTTGAGGGGGTAACTATCTCAAGAGCAACTCTTCATAACGAAGACGAAATCAAAAGGCTTGATTTAAAAATAGGTGATACAATTATTATTGCTAGGGCTGGAGACGTGATTCCAAAAGTAATAAGGGTTCTTGGCGAGATGAGAAGTGGAAAAGAAAAAGAAATTATTTTTCCTAAAACTTGTGGGGCTTGTGGAAGTTTGCTTGTAAAAAAAGATGCTCTTTGGTTTTGTTTAGATAAAAATTGTTTTACAAGAATTAACAAAGAGATCGAACATTTTGCTTCTAAAGGAGCTTTTAACATCGTAGGGCTAGGACCAAGTATTGTTAAATCTTTATTAGATAATAAGTTAATTGCTAACCCAGCTGATTTATTTACTTTAAAAAAGGGAGATTTAGTTGAACTTCCTTTATTTAAAGAGAAAGCCTCCGACAATTTAATCGAAGCGATTTATAAGAGTCGGAAAATAAGTCTTTCTCGTTTTATTTACTCTCTTTCTATTAAAAATGTAGGAAGCGAGACGGCTCTTGTGCTTGCAGAAAAATTTCGTTCGTTGGAATCTTTGATAAAAGCTAGTCGTGAAGAGCTAGATGAAATTAGTGATATTGGAGAAGTTGTTTCTGATTCTATTTTTTCTTACTTTAATGACAAGAACAATCTTGAATTGATAAATAAAATTATTTCTAATGGAGTGGAAATAATTTACGAAGAAAGAGATGATAAATTAAAAGGGGTAAGGTTTGTTTTGACGGGAACGCTTTTGGGAATTTCAAGAGACAGGGCGAAGGAGGAAATTATTAAGCTAGGTGGAGATGTTTCTTCTAGTATATCTTCAAACACAAACTATTTAATTGCTGGAGAAAATCCTGGCTCTAAATACGATAAAGCAAAAAAGTTGGGAGTTAAAATTATTAACGAAGAAGAATTCTATGAACTTATTCAATTACCTCAAAAAAATTGATTGGATTATTGTTTTTGCGATTTTGGGATTAGCCACTTTTGGTATTATTTCTATTCACTCTTCGTCTTTGATTAGTCAAAACTTTACTGATTTTTACAAGCAAATTGGATTTTTGGGACTTTCTTTAATAGTTATGATTTTTGTTTCTTTTATTGATTACCGAAAAATAAGAGAAAATACTTTTTTAATAGTTTTACTTTATTTAGTTTCGGTATTTCTTTTAGTGGGGGTACTTTTTGTTCCAGCAATAAGAGACACGGCTACTTGGTATAAGATAGGGCCTTTTAGTTTTGATCCGATTGAACCAATGAAGATTGCTTTAATTTTAATTTTAGCTAAGTTTTTTTCGAAACGTCATCGAGAAATATATAATTTAAAGAATGTAATTATTTCTTTGATATATATTGTTATTCCTTGTGTTTTAGTTTTCTTACAACCAAACTTTGGACCAATTGTTATTTTCTTATGTATTTGGTTTGGGGTTTTACTTGTTTCGGGGATAAGGAAAAAACACCTAGCTATTCTTTTTATGACCTTTGGAATTTTGTTTGCTTTTAGTTTTGCTTTTATTATGGAAGATTATCAAAAGGATAGAATTATTAATTTTATTTCTTCTGAGAACGATGAACTTGGAGATGATTGGAACAAGAATCAATCTCAAATTGCTATTGGTTCGGGTGGATTCTTAGGAAAGGGGATAGGTAATGGCTCTCAGGCTCAGTATGGTTTCTTACCAGAACCTAAAACAGACTTTATTTTTGCAGCTATCGGAGAGGAAACAGGTTTTGTGGGACTATCAATTATTTCTTTGTTATATATTCTTTTCTTTTATAGAGTTCTTAAAGTTAGTATCAATTCAAGATCTAATTTTGCGAGATTGTTTTTAGCTGGTTGGTCTATTTCTATTTTTGCTCAAATGCTTATCAATATGTCGATGAATTTAGGATTATTGCCAGTAGTAGGATTACCACTTCCTTTTGTCAGTTATGGTGGATCCAATCTCCTTTTTAATTTTATTTGTTTGGGTGTGATGCAGAACATTAAAATAGTTGAAACATAATCTATCACTCTTTACAATTATTTTTATAGATGGTATTATTTAACGAAGTATTAGGAAGCGAGTGGAAAACTTGACAGTTTTCTATTTTCTTGTTACGGTTATACTATTGCAATTATAAAGTTAATAAAAAGCCCACCTTGATTTTTATAAATTTGTTACTAAATTAATTTAAATAACCACTTTTTTAAATAAAAGGGTGCTTTTTTGTTTAATAGATTATGAAAATTAAAAATTTTTCCAAGTCTCTTGTTAGAAGGGAGGTTCCAAATTTGATCTTCATGCAAAACGCCGGTGGAGAGCAATTTTGGGAAAGAGAGTTGAGAGCACTTTTTAACGAAGTCTCTCCGATAAAAGATTATACTCAAAAGGAATACGAATTATTCTTTTTAGACTATAGTTTAGGAAAACCTAATTATGAATCTGGTTTTGACGCAAAAGAAAATAATGATTCATACGTTGCTCCCTTAAGAGTAAAAGTACAGTTAAATAATTTAAAGACAAAACAAACCACAACCCAAGAAGTTTTCTTTGGTAATTTTCCTGTTTTGACAAGCAATGGAACGTTTATTCTAAATGGAGTTGAAAGAGTGGTAATTTCGCAGCTAATCAGATCTCCGGGAGTCTTTTTTCCATTAAGTCTTGTTAATGGGGAAAAGTTTTTTGGAGCCAAGATTATTCCTAATAGAGGGGTTTGGCTTGAATTCGAAATAGAATCTTCTGGCGTAATGTCGGTAAAGATAGATAGAAAAAGAAAAGTTCCAGCGACAATGCTTTTAAAAGCGCTTGGTGGATACAATGATGACGATATTAGAAATCTTTTCTTAGGAGCAGATAACGGAGAGCAAAAGTTTATTGACAATACTCTTGCTAAGGATATTACTAAAAGCCAAGGTGATGCTTTGATAGAAATCTATAGAAGGCTTAGATCAGAGGAAATGATCAATGCAGATTCTGCAAAAGAGTTTATTTTTAACATGTTCTTTAATTTTGATAGATATGATTTTTCTTCTGTAGGAAGATGGAAAGTTTGGTCTAGATTAAAAGATCTTAAGCCTAAGAAGGAAAGAGAAATTACAAAAGAAGATAGAATTTTAAACATTGAAGATGTTATTTCTGTAATGAAAGAGGTTATTAGATTACAAAATGATCCTCATGCATTACCAGATCAAATCGATCACTTAGGAAATAGAAGGGTAAGAAATATGGCCGAGCTTTTAGCCAATAAATTAAGAATTGGAATGGCTAGAACAGCAAGAATTGCAAAAGACAGAATGTCTACTATAGATTCTCCAGACATTACTCCATCTCAAGTAGTTAATCCAAGACCTTTTGTGGCTCAGGTAACTCAATTCTTTACTGCTTCACAGTTTTCTCAGTTCATGGACAACATTAATCCATTATCAGAATTAGAACACAAGAGAAGATTGACTGCTACTGGTCCTGGGGGATTAACAAGAGGTAGGGCTGGATTCGATGTAAGAGATGTACAACCTTCTCATTACGGTAGAATTTGTCCAATTCAAACTCCAGAAGGTCCTAATGTGGGATTGGTTACTCACTTAGCAATGCATGCCGAACTTGATGCTTATGGATTTATCGAAACACCATATTACAAAGTGGTAGATGGAAAGGTGACAAATGAAATTGTTCACATGAATGCTAACGAGGAAGAAAGGTATAATATTGCACCAGCGAACATTCCTATGGATGACAAGGGTAATATTTTAAATGCAAGAGTTCAGGCAAGAATTAAAGGAGAGCCAGGAGAAATAGAAAAAGAAAAGATTGATTTTATGGACGTTGCTCCAGAACAATTTATTTCTTGTGCAACTTCCCTTATTCCTTTCTTGCAAAATGATGATGCGAACAGAGCTCAAATGGGTTCTAATATGCAGAGACAAGCAGTGCCTTTATTAAATCCAGAAGCTCCGCTTGTTGGTACAGGAATGGAAAAATATGTTGCTAGAGATTCTTCTCAGGTTATCTTAGCAGAGTAAGCAGGAGAGGTAACTTATGCTGATTCAAGAGAGGTTAAAGTTAAAGGAACTAAAGGAATTAAGACATACACTCTTAGAACTTTTGATAAATCAAACCAATACACTTGCATGCATCAAGTTTGTACTGTGAATAAAGGAGATAAAGTTAAAAAAGGTGATATTTTATCAGAAGGAGGGGCAATCGACAAAGGAAGACTATCTTTAGGAAGAAATCTTTTAGTAGCTTTCTTATCATGGAGAGGTAATACTTTTGAAGATGCGATCGTTTTGTCAGAAAATATTGTTAAGAAGGATGTTTTTACAAATATTCACATAGAAGAATTTTTCTGCGATGTAAGAGAAACAAAACTTGGACCAGAGGTTACAACTTATGATATTCCTAATGTAGGAGAAGACAAGCTTAAGGATCTTGATGAAGAGGGAATTGTTAGAGTGGGAGCAGAAGTTGGTCCTAATGATATTTTAGTTGGTAAGATTTCTCCAAAAGGAGAAACAGACCTATCTGGAGAAGAAAGACTTTTAAGAGCTGTTTTTGGAGATAAAGCCAAGGACGTTAAAGATACTTCTCTTAGAATGGAACATGGAAAGAGAGGAAGAATTATTGATGTTAGAGTATTCAGCAGAGCAGAAGGTTTCCAATTAGAGCCAGGTGTTATTAAGAGAATTAGAATTAGATCAGCTCAAGTTAGAAAGATTAGAGTAGGAGATAAGCTTGCTGGAAGACACGGAAACAAGGGTATTGTGGTTAAGATTTTACCACCAGAAGAAATGCCATTCCTTGAAGATGGTACTCCAGTAGATATTATTTTAAATCCATTATCAGTTGCTTCTAGAATGAACTTAGGACAGATTCTTGAAACTCATTTAGGATTAGCAGTTCATAAGCTTGGATATTTAGCTGAAACTCCATCATTTTCAGGAGCAAAAGAAGAAGACATTAGAGAAGAGCTTAAAAAAGCTGGTTACCCAGAAGACGGAAAGCTTGATGTTTGGGATCCAACAACGGGAGAGAAATTCCCAGCAAAGATTACTGTTGGATATGTTTATATGATCAAATTAATTCATATGGTAGAGGACAAGATTCACATGAGATCTGTTGGACCATATTCATTAATTACACAACAGCCACTTGGAGGAAAGGCTCAGTTTGGAGGACAGAGATTGGGAGAGATGGAAGTTTGGGCAATGGAAGGTTATGGTGCGGCTTATGCATTACAAGAAATGTTGACTATTAAGTCAGATGATGTTCAAGGAAGATTCTCAACCTATGAAGCTATTATTAAAGGCGACAAGATTAAGAGTCCTAATGTTCCAGCTGCTTTCAATTTATTGACAGCAGAGTTGAAATCATTAGCACTTAATTTAGTTATTAACGAGAAAAAAGAGAAGTAAAAAAAACTCTATGTATGTTTCAAATTTAGAATCAATTAAAGTAAGCTTGGCGTCATCAGAAGAAATTTTAGATTGGTCTTATGGTGAGGTTACTAAGCCGGAAACTATAAATTATAGAACACAGAGACCTGAAAAGGATGGACTTTTTTGTGAAGCCATTTTTGGGCCAACAAAAGACTA
>JAQVBN010000021.1 GCA_028690275.1 Minisyncoccota bacterium
CCAATTTTAATTAGAATAAACGGTTCAATAATAGGTTTATCGGTAACTCTTTTATGATTTAAAAAATAATGTTTCATACATTCTTCATATTTTTTTGCTATCTTTTCATTTTTTTCATTATCCGATCTATCATACATCAAACCCATTGTGTTAAATTCAAATAATTTTTCTTCGTATGTATCTAGCATAGATTCATGATTTAATTCATTACGATAAAAATCTTCCATTAAGTTATGGGCGTAGTTGCCAGAAATCCCATATATACTATCATTTCTATCTTCTGGTACATGTAATATATATTTCAGCATATATTCATAAGGGTCAGTCATATATGTATTGATTCTCGACCACGACCAAAGTTTATCACAATTCAATTCTTTTTTTATTTTTTCTAATTCTTCATTTGTTTTTCTCACGCTCTAACTCCTTTAAATATTCTTTATGTTCTTTTTCATCATATTTTATTTTATGTTTATATAAATATTTATAAAATTTATTAGGTAAATCAGATGGACTATCTTTCTCTTTCAATAAGTCATATTTATCCCATGTATAAAATATATTGCGGATTCCATAAAACCGCTCACACTCAGAACGAATGTGTTTAAGTGGAATATCTTTATCATATTGGATTATAATATTAACATTAAGACCGATTATAATTTTGACTTGTTTATCACTAAGATTATGCGAACCAATTGCAACGCAAGTTTCATCTAATCTACTATGTCTTTTTAATACCGCTTTCTCACTTTCGAATATAGATATTTCACCTGCTTCTTGTATTGATTTATAGTTTTCTTGTAAACCATATAGATTGATTCCTTTAGGATATTTTTTAAGAGGATAATATTTAGGAATATCTAAAAGATCATAATTAGGAATTGTAGTTCTTCCAATAATTCCAATATAATCATCCTCTTCTCCCGCCCAATATCTAACTGGTATAACAATCCTTTTGTTTTTGTAACTATAACCTATATTGAATTTCTTACGAGTAAATTCCATTATACCATCTTCTTTAATCCAATCGATATAAAGGCAAGGTTCATATTCTTCTATTATTGTGTTGTCATAAATTTCAATATCATTAATATCTACTGATTTTCTTTTACGTTTAATCTTTTTAAAAATCTCCAATGGGTCAGCCTTATTCTCTTCTTGTTTGTTATTTTTTTTATTGTTTTTATATTGATATTTTAATTTAAGTAGTTTATGTAGATGTTTATTCGCTTCTACAAAAGAAATATTTTTAATTGTCATTACAAGTGTAATTATATCACCACGAATAATTTCACCGCCAGATTGAAATATTTTAGTTTTTAAAGTATCTTTTTTAATTGCTATACTTGTTTTATTCTTATGTCCTGGTAATCCACAGCGATATTCGGTTGTGTATAATTTCAAGTCATGACAACCCAAATCATCTAGAACTTTTTGTATTAAATTTTGATCTATAATATGTTGGATTAATTCTATTGCTGTCACAACTTAAATATCACCACCTCCTACCAATCAATTCGATAATCCATAAATATCACGCATATTGGTTTTTGTATACTCGTCTACATTTATATCTTTATATTTTTCTTTTAATTCTTCATATCTAATAGAATATTCTTTAAATAAATATAATTCAGCGATTTCTCGATATAATATAGCATCATCTATATTAATGAAACGACCTAGATTAAATTGTTTCCTATTTTTTTTAATAAAAGCCAACCATTTATTACTTTTCTCGTGCCAGCATACACCTTTAGCACCTGATGTATTATTAATAGAATCTAAAGTATTACAAGAATTCTGACTCTGGTTACATATTCTAAGATTTATTTTCTGATTATTATAAACTTTATGGTCAATATGGTCTATCACTTCATCTGGTTGTGGTTCCATCAATAATCTATGTAATAATATTGGTTTATCGCTAGTGTTAGATATCAAATATCCATCTATATTTTTATACCAACAATAATTTTTAATTTTATCATAGTCATTTAAATCAAACCAAAATTCTTCATTTTTTAATGTATAACCAACACCATACCCACCAGATAAATCATATGTATTATATTTTTTGTTGTTTTCTCCAATATTTTTAGTTATTTCTTTTTGTAAGCACCCACAAGATTTGGTATTCCCGTTTTTTAAGTTGTCACTTCTCACTACTATTATATTTCCACAATCACATAAGCATTCATATATTATTCGGTTCTTTTGATTTTCTACTTTCTTTATAATTGTTAATTTTCCATATTTTCTGCCAGTTATATCTATAAATTTAGATATTTTTAATTCCCTCTTTCAATTTATAATTACCAATCTTGATGTATATTGCATATCCCTATTTCTTTATAAACATTTAAAGACAAGTCATATTCAGCTATAATTTGAAATAAATTTGTAGCACCGAATCTATTCTTTGTTATAAAAATTATAATATAGTGTTTATCTTTGCTTAATTTAAAAGGTATTTTTGTGAGATTCCGTTTCCCTTCAAGTCTATATCCTTTAATCTCATTCTTACCATTCTCAAATTCATCCTCGAATGGCTGTCTAATCATAAGATTAACTGACATAACATCTACGATTGATTTTGCTAACCCAATTTCATTATTAGTATAATACCTTTGCTTAGTCGCAATCTTACCTAACTGATAAGTAACAATAAGACATACATTTTTAGCACTTGGTTTTATTACATCATAAAGTTTGACTAAATCTCTTTGCATTTCTAACCATGTTTTATCTGAGGTACTATCTGCGTTTTCTTTTAAAGTATCAATACAAAAATATTTTACTTCACCTAACGCTGAATACTTTTTAATGATTTTTATTGCCATATCTGTTGTATATTTTTCTAATGGAATTATAGTAATGTTTTTATGTTCTTTTTTTTCTTCAATCCATTTGGCACATTTTCTAAATAACTCCATAGTTTTCTCATCATAATTGCCATCTCTTAACACATATTTCTGTATGTTTTCTTTATAAATATTGTTAGCTACCCATATAATCATTTCTTTTTGAATCTTTGTTTGATCTTCTTCATTGATAATAAAAACTATTTTTTCATTATGTTCTAAAATAGAAGGGAAAAGCCAATTAATTGCCGTAGTTGATTTACCTGCTCCAGAAAGCCCCCCTAATCCAATAATATTTCCCAAATTTAATCCAGCTATTTCTTTATTTAATATTGTGCAATTATGCAATGGTAATCCAATATTATTACCTTTATTTAATTCATCAATTAATTCATTAAGTCCGTGGCAAGCATTGTAACTCTGAACATCATTGTCAATATTGAGGAATATATGATTCAACTGCGCTTCATAAAGATCATAAATATCTTCTACATTCATATCAACAAATTGTTTGATCTTATCATACACAGGAAATCTTCTTGCAAGTAATTGTAAAACCGCATTCCATTTATTTAATTCGTTAATATAACCACTTATATTTTCAACATTAACATATTCTTTAGACTTATCAATGGTATCATAACCACCGTATTCATCGTATTTTTGTTTAAGTTTAGGATGTTTCTCAAGATACAATCCAACAGTGATATCATCTAAAGATTTTTTACCTTCTTTTATAATGATGTCATATCCTATTTGCCAATACACTCTCCAGATATTACTACTAAAACTTTTTAAATTCAATTTATCATATGTAAAATATAATTCAGGATTTACATATAAAATACTTACTATATTTGCCTCACAAGCTAATTTGTATTCTTGTACTTTCTTACTACTTTTGATTAACTCTATTTCAAGTGGGGTTAATTCTTTTTCCTTTTTTTCAACCATTTATTCACCGTCCATTACCACAATTCATTTAGATCATCATTTAACTTTTTATCATTGGTTTTATTTTTATATTCTGCACCTTCATGAGTTATATTTGTAAGATCAATCTTTTCAATTTTTTCTTCAGATTTTACTTTTCGTTGTAACCTATTAACTACATCGTTAATATCTTTTTCAATTATCAACATTATAGTATTGAATTTGTGTTGTTCATTTTGAAATTTAGATGATTTAACTATTTCCTTTAATTTCATTTTATTAATTCTGAAAGTGTATAATATTTGTTTATATTCATATTTAGCCATAGATTTAACACGATTATTTGCCATAAACTTACCTTCAGATAATCCTTTTAACCGTAAAATCATATATTTAGGTAATGATTGATTTGTGTATTCAAATATATCCTTTTTTATGTATTGATAAAGTTCATCAAAACTTTCTTTTTCTTCTTGTGTCATTTTTGCCATACTTTATAATCCACCTACTTTATTATTTTAAAGAATAAGAGGGGTTATACCCCTCTATTTAATTTAAACTAAACTGTCTTAACAAATTCAACAAACTCTTGTAATTTATTAATATCCGCAGAATCTAATTCTTTGGCTGATAATTCTAATTCTTTCATTTTCTTAGTTATTTTAGAAACCTTTTCTTTATCTTTTTCACTTACTATTACCGCCATTAATTCTTTAAATTCACTTATTAAATTTTCTCTTAATTCTACTTCATTCTTTCGTTGTATCTCTTCTTTTTTCTTAGTAGCGATTTCTTCTACAACTTTATTTTTTTTAATATCTTGCTCTTGCTTTGTTTCTTCGATAGATTTCTTATCAGGTTGTTTCTCATGCTCAATTTTAATAGCATCTTCAATGGCCTTAATAAATTCATCTGAATCAAAAACTATTGAATCAATAATTCCAGAGAATCTTGATTTAGAATCGATATTAAAATTATCATCTCTAAAAGTAATCTTTCTAATTTCATTACTTACCTTCCCCTGAATCTTGTCTTTACCATTGAAATCTTTCTTGCCAGTTTTCTCTTGAATTATTTCTCTGTCAATACTCGCAACACCTAATATATGTAACTTTGTTTTGAGTGCATTGAAATAATTATATTGCATGTTTGTGGTTAAAATATCATAATCCATTCCAGACACAGGATCATTCATTGTTCTTTTCTTTGTATGCCCAACTAAAAACATGGCAATCCCTACTTTTTTAAGTTCCCACATTCTTTCCATGATTAAATCTATTGTATATTTTTCACCTTCGCCATAACCACCCCACGCTTGTTTAATGGTTTTAGCTTCTCTCTTTTCCTTCTTGCTAGGATTTTCTCTTACTTCTTTATTATAAAGTCTTATTGCTTCTGGTTCTGATATTCTGATTAATTCATCTATTGTATCCCATATAATAACCTTTAAGTCCTTATAATCTGTAAGTTTATTTTCAATTATATCTTCTGTGAATTCATCAAAAGTATCCCAATCAGGAATATCTTCATAAATCGCACCAGCGATTGCATCTATACCATCTTCACGACCCACGTTTGCGATGATATAACCATCTTCTCCTACGAGTTTTTCACATACTTCTTTTGCAAGAGTTGTTTTTCCTATGCCAGATTCTCCTAGAAGGCCAGTGTTATAAGCAAGTGGATCAATTTTAATTACGTTTTTCTTACCAAATTTCCTCAATTATATACTCCTTTCATACTTAACACATCTTTAATTTAAACAAAGGGTGAGATTAATCACCCTTTAAATTAGTTATTTAAAAAGGTATTTCATCTAGTAAAGCATCTAAATCATCTAAGCTATATTCTTTAGTTTCATCGTCACTCTTAGATGAAGTTTTATCATTACTTTTTTTACTATTTTTATCATCGTCTTCTTCATCTTCGTCATCGTTCTTAATTAATTGACTTAAAAACACTAAATCATCAAATTTATATTTATCATCTGTTCGCATAATAACAGGCGTTTTTTCATCACCTTCACCAACAATTCTAATAACAGGTTTCTTAATAACCATTTTCTTTTCTCTTGTATTTCCAACTGCACATTTAGCAAGAGCCTCTTCTTCTGTATATGCGCCCAATTCAATTAACTCTCTAATATCTTCTGGAACATCGTCAAGAGTAATATTAATTTTTGCTTGACCTTCAACAATATTTCCTTCGACCATAATTTCGTTAATATTATCTTTCTTTGCCTTAAATAATTTATTAAGAAGTTTTGTCCCTTTTTCTATTTCGGTTTCAGCAACTTCAAATTGGAATATTTTTGTAAATACTACATTCTGTTTAATTTCTTGTTTGCTTGCACCATATTTACCAACATAATCCACTGTGTATGCCGTAATTGGGAATGCTCCAATTTCTTTATCGTACTTACCAATACTATCTTTATCGACAAGAATAGTTTGCTGGAATGTCGCTGAATATTTAGAAACATTATCTGCTTTAGATAAGAATACAGAATTCACTTCTTTTTTAAGTTGAGTATTTCCTTGATATTCAGAATACTTTAAATTACCTTTAACATTAATCACTGTATCTTTTTCAAGATGTTCTTGAATATATGCAATTGCATCATAAGAAGATAAGAATTTCTTTATAAATGTCTTATCTTTTGCATCCTTTTCAAGTCCTACAGTAATAAAACATTGCTTACCAACTTGATTAATTATATCTTCATCAAATCTATCATCCCAATCAATGGTAAATCTGTTTTCATAATCATCTACTTCTTTACCATTATCATCTTTCTTACCATGAACATAAATTACAGAATCATTAACACTGCTGTAACCACCCATCATGTCGCAATAAACGGTATTACCATTGCCACAATCTACTCCAAGATTCATATTATTATAAATCCATCCTGAGTTAGATTCTTCATCAATCTTAAAAGTGTAGTCATTAATTTTTGCCTCACCTATTAATTGAAATTGGGAACTACCTTTTTTAAGAATTGTATTTTCTTTTTCTTTTGCCATATATTATGTATTTCCTCCTATTTTTATTTTTTTATCTTTTTACTTCAACATCAAAATTAAATTCTAAACATTTTCTGCTTGCTAAATAATCACACCAATGAACAAAGTTTTGTATTTTAGTTTTAGGTCTTGGGAGTACATCTCTTTTTGTTTTAAAATCCTTCGTCCATTGTCCCATATGGGATTCAATACATCCTGTAATTATATTTAAGGTATTTTTATCAAGATTTTCTCTTAGTTCAGAATCGTCTTTTATAAACTTAGTAATAACTAGTGGATGTTCTGTTACGGTATGTTTACTCTTATTAAGTCCAGATTTACAACCGTCATGTAATATCAGGGATGCAATTATTATATCTTTTTCTTCTTCAGTGTATTTAAACAAATCTACTCTAAATAATTCAATTGCAATTCTTACTGCCGCTTTAGTATGACGAACTAAACCACCATCCCCTAAAGCATAACTGGGATGATATTTACCTGTTGAACTAGCTGGTATCGAGAAAAAATATTCAGGTAATTTATTTAATGTTATTTCAGTAAAATTACGAATATTAGGATTTAATATGTAATCTAGTTCAATTTTAAATATTTCTAATCTATCCACTTATAATAATTATTCCTCCTATTTTTATTTTATATTTATAATTTAATCTTCGTTATCACTATCAACCAATTTTAAACTACCTTCAACCATATCGATGATTCCCCATATCTCGGTGTGTCCTTCACCTATAGGAATCATTTCAACCTTAACCTTTTCAGGTTTTGCTCCTTTGAAACCAGTTACAATTCCTGTTTTAACTTCAGCGTTTGCTTCTGTAATAAAGGTGATTTTGTTACCTTCAGAAATAGTCTGAATATCACCCTCTTCTATAGTAACTTCAATTGATTTATAAGGTGTTGCAATAATATCTATCACTTATGTATTTCCTCCTTTCTTCAATATTTCCAATACAAATCGATTTATATATAATAAATTATAAAAATATAAATTTATTATCAAAAATTAATAAAGTTTTTACTCCAAATCATGACCAAACTTCTG
>JAQVBN010000022.1 GCA_028690275.1 Minisyncoccota bacterium
CTATAAAAAATTCATAGAAACTAAAAATATCCCAAGAATCACCAAAATGGTATCTATTGGAGATTATTGCAATCCTATTTCGATAGGAGTTGTTCTCGTCACATCAGACGAAAAAATACCTTTCGCTTTAAGAAGCGGAACCTATTTAAATAACTCTCTCTTTAGCCTTCCCGCTGAAGGATATTTAGACCCAATTAAAGATCTTGAAGAAAAAGAAAATAGAACTATTTCCTTCGTTAACGCCGCCAAAAGAGAAATTAAGGAGGAGCTTAATATAGAGCCCGAAAACTTAACTTCTTTTCAGGTGGGAGGAATTGTATTTGATAATATCGAACAACCCTACATTGCTCTCTTTGTGGGTTGTGATCTTGCTTCTTCGGAAGTAAAAGCTCTCTTTGAAAAATCTAAAAAAGAAGAATTTAAAGAGATCGATTTTATAAAAAATACGAAAGAAGCGTTAGAAGAATTTCTAAAAGAGCATCAGACAACCCCTCACAATCAGGGGAAGATTGAACTCTATAAGAAATATAAAGGATGGTAAAAAACAAAGACCATCCTTATTTTTTTATATTAAAACACTTGACAAAATTATTGTCTTGTGGTATATTATAAATAGTATGATCCACCTTAACTATCCAGACAACAGTACCGTTGTATCAATCAACGGAGTGTCAGAGCCATGCGAAAACTCAAAATCAGCATTTGATGCAAATCGAGAAAACGAAATTTCGGAAATGGCAAACGGCGCCAACAAAACCGCCGTGCTCATAATACGATGAAATTCATCGTAAACAAAAAAAGCAATTAGATTAATTCTGATTGCCCTTTTTTTTATTTAAAGTATTTTATCAACCCCTCCCTAAATTTCTCTAGATTTTCATTTTTGACCGTAAAGCCTGCGGCTGGAGCATGTCCCCCATAAGTCACTAAAAAATCTTTGCAAGAAGTCATAGCTTTTACCGCATCCATTCCTTTCGGAACTCTAACTGTCCCCCTACTCAAACCTCCTTTGGTAGCATATAGAAAAACTGGTCTATCAAACCAACCAACAAGCCTTGAGGCTACAGCTCCCAGATAATCAATTCTATATTTATCAGAACCTTTAAAAATAATAGTTGACTGATCCATCATTAAATCTTCTTTAAGATTTTCTGTTAAAGCTTTTATTTCCGCCTGACGTTCTTCTGTATCCTGAATTAATATTGGAGCAATTTTTTTCGCCTCTTCTATGTCTGTTGATTTCATAAAATCATAAGTAATTACTCGATGATCTTTCATTCTAACCGTATTAAAAACAGAAATCATTTTTCCCACAAAATCTCTTTTTGAAGAATAAGAAGTAAAAACATCTTTTAAGGCTAAAATCGCTGGCCTCTGAGTTTTATCCAAATTGGCCAAACCTTCATAAATCCATTTTTGATTTTCCTCTTCTTCGGGCATCATATCAGCAATAGTTGCTAACATAACTAATTCAATGAAAGTATCTTTAAGATAAGAAGACATATTCTCTTGTAAAAGTTCCTCTGCTAATTTGAAGGCTAACCCAGCATTACAATATTCTTTAAAATAATAATTATCTTCGGGATGCTTTGGATCCACAATAATATCTGCCTCTGGTATTTCTTCTAAAACTTTATGATGATCACAAATAATAACATCAAAGCCCAATTTTTTTGCCTGCTTAACTTCTTTAATGTTTGTAATTCCACAATCAACAGTTATTAAAAGAGATTTTTTAGAACCTCTTTTTTTATCCAAAAAGGCTAAGGCTTTATCATTAAGCCCGTAACCTTCTTTGTTTCTATCAGGAAAAGCGATAATTATTTTAGATATTTTTTGCTTTAAAATAGAGGCTAAATTATTAATTGCTTCTTCCAAAATTACAACTGAGCTAACACCATCCATGTCAGAATCACCGTAAACAATAATTTGCTCTCCTTTGGTTACGGCTTCTTTAATTCTTAAAGCAGCCGCTTCCATATTTCTAATTTTCTCGTTCATAATGTTTATTTAAAGCCTCTATTCCTGGAAGATCTTTTCCAGAAATATAATCAAGCATTGCTCCTCCACCACTTGAAATAAAATTAAAACCTTCTTCTTTCTTTATCTCAGAAATGTAGCTAACAGTTTCTCCTCCTCCGGCAATAGAGTAAGCATCTTGTTCTGCAATTGCTTCTACGATAGCTTTTGTTCCTTTTGAAAAAATTTCATTCTCAACTTTTCCCAAAGGACCATTCCAAACAATCGTTTTTGCTTTTTTAATAATCTTCTTGTAATAATCAATTGTTTCTGGACCAATATCAAGAACCTCCTCTCCGTCCCCAATAGAATCAACACTTCCAACTCTTGAATAGTTTCCTTTTGAGATAATTCCATCCATAGGAACAATCAACTTAGGGTTATCAAAATCAATATCTTTAATTGCCTGGTAAGTATCCCTATCTCTCAATTCTTCATTTCCGTAGATTCCCTTAAATTGAAGAACCGTATTGGCAATTACACCTCCTAAAAGAATCGCATCTGCTTTATTTAAAAAATTTTCAATGACACTAGTTTTTGTAATAATTTTTGCCCCTCCGATAATAGCTATTAGCGGACGTTTAACATCTTTAATAACTCCATCTAAAGCAGAAATTTCCTTTTCCAATAAAAATCCAGGATAAGAATCTAAATACTTAGGAATAGAGGAAACAGAGGCATGATTCCTGTGACAAACAGAAAAAGCATCTTGCACAAAAATATCAGCCAATCTCGCTAAAGAGGCAGCAAATTCGGAATCGTTCTCTTCTTCTTCGGAATTGAATCTTAGATTTTCTAAAACTAAAATATCACCATTATCCATCTCGTTTACTGCTTGCTGTACCTTTTCTCCTAAAGTTTCATCCACAAACTTAACTTTATAAGAAGAAATTTCTTCGAGTTTGGCGGCAACTGGTTCCAAAGACAAGCTCAAATCTTTTCCCTTAGGACTTCCCAAATGACTAATTAAAATAATTTTTGCATTATGATCTTTTAAATAATTTATAGTTTCCAAATGGGCCTTAATACGAAAATCATCCTTTACTTCTAAATCTTGAGTTAAAGGAACATTAAAATCCACTCTTACTAAAACTTTTTTATTATCTACATCAATGTCTCTTAAGTTATTCATAATTTTAAAACTTAACGTGTTCTCCTGGCTCAATCTTTCCTTTCTCAGAACCGTTTTCTTTTTCTTTTTTAATACTTGAAATAATATTTTTCAAGTCAAATAAATTCTTATTCTCTTTTCTTACCTCTGGTACAAAATCTTTAGAAATTTCTTTCAAACTAACCCCACAATTAACAGGCTCTTCTATAATTTTTTCAACAGGGTTTTCTTTCTTTTTTAAACAAGTCTTACAAAAAATCTGCCTTTTTGCGTCTGGTTCAAAAGGTATCTTTATTTTTTTATGACAAATAGAACACTCAGCATCAAAAAGTTCTTTCGCTCCTTTTTTATCTTTTTGCTGAGCTTCGTTTCTCTCTAAAATACTTTTAGCAATAAATTCATCCACAACCACTTTTGTTCTTCCATACTTCTCTCTAGAAAGATTGATGATTCTATCAGAAAAACTTTTCTCTGGTAATTGACGTGGAGGTAATGTTGTTGCTGAAAAAGGCCTAGAAGTTATTCCATCAATCATAAGCCTAACATAAATATATTGTCTGGCTAAATTAACTAAATCTTCTTCTGTAAATTCGGGTGAAAATTCTTTTCTTAAAGCCTCTGCGTCTTCAGAACCAATTCTAAATAAAATCATTGTACCAACGTTTCCAAAAACAGCCCCCCTAACAGAATCATCCATTTGTTCTATATATTGATGGGCTAATACCAATGAAAGCTTATACTTTCTCGCTTCTGATAAAATGGTAGCAAAAGATTCGGTAGCAAAGTTTTGAAACTCATCAACATAAAGATAAAAAGGGCTTCTTTCTTTTTCAGGAATATCTACTCTAGACATTGCCGCAAGCTGAATTTTTGTAATTAAAAGTGCTCCCAATAACTTACTAGCATCCTCTCCAATCCTACCCTTAGAAAGATTCATAATAAAAATCTTCTTTCCATCAATAATTTCTCGAACATCAATAGTAGAATTAACTTGTCCAATAATGTTTCTAATAAGTGGGGTTGAAATAAATTGACCAATCTTGTTTTGAATAGCAGCAGTTGCTTCTATTTCATACTTTTGACTATATTTCGAAAATTCTTGAGTCCAGAAAGCTTTAATAACAGGATCTTTAAGTTGCCCTACAATCTCTTCCCTCCAAGAAGAATCTGACAATAATCTGTTAATTCCAAGCAAGGTAGAGCCTTCTATTTCGAGCAAAGAAAGAATCGTATTATTTAAAATATATTCCATTCTAGCAGACCAAACATCTGGCCAAATTTTCTTAAAAACACCCATTAAACCAGCAGCAATAAGATGTCTTTGATCTTCCGAAACACTTTCCATAATATTAAAAGCAATCGGATAATTAACATCTCCTGGATTAAAATAGATAACATCCTTCATCCTTTCTTCAGGAATAAAATTAAGAATTTCTTCAGCTGCGTCTCCATGAGGGTCCACAAAACCAACCCCATCTCCATTTAAGATGTCCTGAACAATCATATTCTTTAAAAGTTCGGTTTTTCCCATACCAGTCTTACCGATAATATACATATGACGAAGTCTATCGTCCGACTTTATTCCGAACCTTTTTTTCTCTCCTCTAAAATTTGTTTCACCGAAAAAGGTGATTTTATCTTTATTCATAATAATTTAATCCTCAACTGGTAATGTTGGTGGCGGTGGAGCTTTCTTAATCTCAAGTCTTTCAAATTGAGCAGTAGGAGCAACTTCAAATCCTGGGAAGTGAAATAATGTTGCTAATTCTTCTGTGTTCAAAAGAACAGTTCCTCCCCCAAAGGGCGAAAATGGATAATCTCTTCTAATATATCTTAAAAATAAATCTCTCTTTCGTAAATACACCCTCCTTTCTTGCATAATATCTGGTGGCTGAATCTTAGTAATAGTTCTTTTCCATGGAAGTAAAGCATTTAGATTCTTGGTTACAAATTGATTCATATAAGATGGTCCGATAGCTTTATTAGCTCCGCGAAAAACATCTTTTTTCCCCAAATAAACAAATCTAACTGAACACTCAAAAGCAAGTTTAGAAATTTTTTCTTCTATAGCAGAAACAATTTCACGCTCTCCTGTAGTTAGAAACATTTCTGGAGGTAATAAATTATCTGGCTTAGCCTCCTCTCCAAAATTACCAGTAAAAACATCTACAAACTTCTGAAAAAGATTTTTTTCAGTTGCCACCCCCGGACGCTTACTTAACTCGTTAACAATCGCTTTTCCTCTTTTAACATAATCATTTTCGTCATCACCAGCAGAACAGGCCAAAATTTGAAACCAAAGTTGCTCTCCTTTTCCGATCTTTGTACAAGCTTCTATTAAGTCTGTAATTGGATCCATTCTCTTTTCTTCAAAAGCAGCATCTGTTTTTTGTTCAAAAAACTTATCATAAGTTTTAATAGGATAAACATCGTCTTTTGTGGGCATAAAATTACATCCCCACAAATCCCACTCTTTATTCGGTAAGTCTTGAGGAATTTGACGAGTATAATCAGCGACCTCAGTAAATTCAACGTCTGCATATTGAGAATTAACTGCTGCCTCAATTACTTTTTTCATTGCTCTTGGAATTCTGATATAAAAATGAGGAACCCCTTCAAGACTAACAATCTCTAAAGAAAAACTTAAAAGAAATTTTCCTTCAAAATATTTTTCTTTCATGTTTGGAGGATCATACATTGCCCCCCAAATAACAGAAAAAACATTTTCCATTGTTTTTAAAGGTTTAAGAATCTCTCTTGGAAATTTAATTTCTAAAAGAACATTACTCATGTTTTCAAGTGCCCACTGAGTATTTTTCCAGGCAAGATAAGAAAAGTGAAGAAATTTCTGAGCGTAATAAATTAAAAAAAGCCACCATATTGATAAAAATATAGCCCATCCAAATTCTAGAAAAGGAAGGATTAGATACCACGTTTCGATTAAAAAATTTTGCATGTTTTAACTTTCTCGGATTTTGTATCTTCCAGTATCGTCCTTAGCAAACATTTGTTTATTTTGAAGATTTAATAAAATAGTAGATTCTCTTACGATTCTTTTTTCCGAGACTAAAATAATTACCTGCTCTTTAGTTAAAGGAGTTTTTGTATTTTTTAATATATCTAAAATTACATCCTTTACCTGTCCTCCATTATACCCCCATTCTTTGAGCGCGTAAATACCCCTTCCGATAAGAACGAAATTATTGTTTCGTATTAGTTCATTGTGAATTGTTTGAGGGTGAAGCTTTTTGTTACTTACAGATGTAGCCACTAATTCCCCATTCAAACTATCAATACTTTTTGAAATATCTTTATAGTGTAAAGGTTTTTTGTTTTGTTTAAGAATAAAATAAATCTTATCCTTTACTGTTTTAGGATTAACTTCTGGCCAATCAATAAGACCATAACTTTTCTTATCAATAGTTCTATCAATTTTTTTAGAAATTTGCATAATTGTTTCCAAGGTTTCTATTCCCTCCTTGTATCCAATCATTTCCGCAATTTTACGAATAGCTAAAGGACTTTTCTTTTCTCTTAAAACCTTAACAATACTTTGATTGATTTCTTTAGCTAAAGCAATCTTGCTTTTATCTAAGGTCCATAAAGCATGAAAATTATTATCTTCTTTTAATCTCTCACATTTATTTGATAAATGAAGAAGGAAGACGATATAATTCTTTTGACTTTCATCACCCAAAATATCTAAAAACAAGTCTTCTCTTTTTAAACCTCCACTTTTTTCAAGTTCTGTATAAAAAAATTTCTGAATTTCATCAAAATCTTTTTTAGTCTTGAATCCATTAAGATTCTTGTTGATTTTTTTAATTCCATCAGATTCAATTTGTCTTACCCTTTCTCTAGTGATCTTGTAATCATTTCCAATCTTTTCTAGTGTTTCTACCCTCTTTTTTCCAAAGGCAAATCTTCTCGAAATTATTATTTTCGATCTCTCGGATAAAACTCCTAAAAAATCTTCTGTGACTTTTTTGTAATCGAATTTCATGTTTTTCTTATAACATACTTTTAATTGAATGTCAATTATATTTCTCCGAGAAATACTATTGACAATAATAATATATTATTATATAATTATAATAGGAACTTAACAATGACGACCTACGCAATACTTTGCGGACTGAGCGGAAGAAAATTACTTAAAACACCGACAGGCCACATGGAGATAGATTGCAGAACATCGGTAGTAGACCCCCTTTTCGGACAAAGGAATTCCTTCTTAGGAAAACATGATTTACCCACAAAGAATCTCACCGAAACCATTAAAGAAACTGAAAAACATTTGGTAGAATACCCAACCTATCTTATAGGATGGAGCTTTGGAGGATTAATAGCATCTCTTCAAAAACGTTCAAAACCAATCAAGAAAGTTATTCTTGTCTCCCCCTTATTGGGCGGAAAGACAATGGTTCTCTCTCCGATTGAAAGGATTCTCATTCAATTTATTCCTGCATTAAGAAAAGCCTATTCTGAAGAAACTCAAAACAAAGTTTTTGAGAATTTAAAGAAATGGAACGTCGAGATTGTTTTCATTTTACCAAAAAATGGAGAATACATTGGTGACAATAAAGTTGTT
>JAQVBN010000023.1 GCA_028690275.1 Minisyncoccota bacterium
TTAAAAAGTATTTTGATGAAGCTCTTGATAAAGGGAACGAAGTTATTTGTATAACTATTAGTTCTAAAATATCAGGAACATATAATACGGCTTTGCAAACAAAGCAGTTTTTTGACCAAGAAAAACAAAAGAGGATTCATGTAATAGATTCTAATAGTATTGATGCTGCGGAAACTCTTTTGGCAATTAAAGCTGTTGAAATAGCTAAAGAAGAAAATAACATAGATACAGTGATTGATAAAGTTACCTCGTATGTTAACGAAACTTATTTCTATGGGATGACTGAAAACCCAGACCAAATGGAAGTTGGTGGAAGAATTAGTCATGTTTTAGCCAAAGTTTTATCTGAAATGCAAAAGATCGGAATGAGACCAATTCTTCACATGAAGGATGGGGTAGTAAAAGCTGCAAATTTAAAAATGAATGCAAAGAATATATCAGAAGCTTTGTTTAAACAATTTGAAAAGATAAACAAAAAATCATTATCGGAAGGTTCTGTCTTTAGAATTGCAATTAGTCATGCTGATAATATTTCTGAAGCAGAAAAATTAAAAGCTCTTTTTGAAGAAAAATACAAAGATCAAGTTAAAATTGATTTAATAACCATGACGGGAGTTTTTATTGGATCTCATGTTGGTCCAGGAACTTTAATGTGTGGAATTTTAAAAGAATCAAATGAACAATAAATATAGATATCATCATATAGGTATTCCAACAAAGAACCCTATCAATGGCGAAAAGTATTTGCCGGAATATAAGATATATCATTATGGTTATGAAGATAGTGAATTTGGAATTGAATGGATGAGGTATGAAGATGGTTGTGATATGCCAGAAATAGTAAAAACACTTCCTCATATAGCGTTTGAAGTAGATGATTTGTATGAAGCGATAAAAGGAAAGAAGGTTATTATCGAACCTAATAGTCCTTCAGAGGGTAATCTGGTTGCCTTTATAGAAGAGGATGGTGCTCCGATAGAATTGATACAGATTAAAAAGTAGTTTATTTTTTTGGGCACTATAATTTAATTGAGAAAATTTTAAAAAAGATCGACGGTGTCGTCTTTTTTTATAGATTTTTCTTCAATTTTATGAAATAATATAAGTATGAACAATAAACTTTTTTCTGTTGTTGATCTTGGAAGTTTAAAGGCTAAATTAACGGTATTTGATACTCAAACTTTAGATGTTATTTCTCAAAGAAGTTATCTAACACTGCTTGGAAAGAAATTAACAGAAGGGGGAAGTTTTGTTGAAGAGGCTTTGGAGCGATTAGACGAAGTTCTTTTTCTCATTAAAGAAGAATTAGAAAAATTGAATTGTTCGAACATTAAGTTTATTGCAACGGAAAGTTTAAGAATCGCTAAAAATAGAGAAGACGTTTATCGTATTATTGAAAAGTATTTTCCTGACCACAATACAACTATTTTAGATCAAGAAATTGAAGGTGAAATGTTTTTTAAGGTAATTGCTCAATGTTTCGAAGGTGAACCAATCGCAGCTATGGATGTGGGTGGAGGTTCCGTTCAAGTATTAAATGGTGTTTTTAAAGATAATCAATGCCTGATTGATAATAAGTTTTTATACAAAACAGGAACATATACTTTGCAGCAAAAATATTCTCCTGATAGTTCTATTATTAGTCAAGATTTTGACAAGGCCTTGGATTTGATAAAAAAAGATTTTAATACATTAAACATTAATAATGATATTTTAATTTTTGGTTCTACTTGCATGCAGGATTTTTTAAATGAATCAGGCATATCTTTATATGACGACAAGCCAATTAAAAAACATCCTACTTATACAACTATTAAGGATTTGAAAGATTTTTTGAGCAAGGTTCGTCAGGTTCCTCCAGACAGTCGTCATCATTTTTACCCTAGTGGGGATCATTTTATTTATGGTGTAGATTATCTTTTAATTAATGTAATTGAAGCGGCCGAAAGAATGAACGCAAAATATATTTATCCTAGCAATATGAATAGTTCATATGGATTTATTGAATAGTTATGTCAATTAATTTAAACCAAACCTATCATAGCGATAGAAATAATGAATACCTAAAAGATTTAAAAGATTGTATAGAAAACAATTACAATGTTTCTGTTATTAGTATAGAAAAAGCCAAAAGAGGATATATGGCAGAAACTTATTTAATTTTAACTAAAAACAAAAAATTATTTGCAAAAATAGTTTCTTTAAAATCTCATAAAAATATTTATAAGAATAGTTTCAAGGTGGTTGAATTTTTAAATAAAAATGGTGTAGATTTTATTCTTAAAAATATAAAAACAAAGAATAATAAACTAACCTGTGATTTTAAAAATAATGTTTTGGGTTTGTTTGAATTTATAGAAGGAGAACATAGTGAAAATTATTCTTTAAACTTATTGTTTGAAAAATATTCTTTCATATATCAAGTTTCGACTAATGGTTTAGACATTAAAAGAGAGAATTTTGGAAGTAGTATCTTAATAGATTTTAAGATCAATCTTTTTAAGATAAGAAAAAATAAAAAAATTATTAATTTTCTAAAATCTAAAAAAGAGATAATTAAATCATACGAAGAAAGGTTGAAAAAAATCGGAAAAGAGTGTCGCAAAGATTTAAATGATTTTTATCTTACTCATGGAGACGCACAAGGAAATATAATGGTTTTAGAAAATAATATAAAGATAGTTGATTGGGATACTCCACTTCTTTCTCCGATTGAGCGAGACGCTTGGATTTTCTTAGATAATGAGAAGACGTTAGGAGAGTTTAGTCAGATTTTAGATAAAAATAATATCAAATATAAATTTAAGAAAGAAAGATTGTATTACTATTGTTATTTTTATTTTTTCTATTATCTTAATCAAAATATCGAAATAATTTTAAATCTTAAAAATGAGGAAAAGATTAATGAAGTATTTGAGGGTACGAAAGATTTATTTTCGAACTCCAATTGGTTGCAAAAAAGAATATTAGTTATTAATAAAGATTTGGAAAAAGATATTCCGGATTATAATATATTTATGATTTGTCATAAATTAAACAAAGACGCTTTTCGAGAAGATTTACCTAAAGGATATTCTATTAGAAATTGTCGTAAGGATGAATTTGATGTTTGGAAAAAATTTCCTTTTGATAATGAAATTGAAGCGAAAGAATACAATGGTTTTATGGAAGATTATTTTGGCAAGCACTACAAAGACCAGGAAGAATTATTTTTTAGCCGATGTAAATTTATATGTAATGAAAAAGACGATCCAGTGAGTACGGGTTTTATTTGGAAACATTATAATAAATACACAACAGTTAATTGGATTAAAACTTTGAAGAAAGAAGAGGGAAAAGGTCTGGGAAGAGTTTTGCTAACAAGTATATTAAAAAGTGTTAAGGAGGAAGACTATCCGATATTTTTACATACACAACCTGGAAGTTTTAAGGCAATAAAGCTTTACTCTGATTTTGGATTTAAATTGATTAAATCTCCTAAAATTATTGATAAAAGAGAGAATGATCCTAATCAGTATTTGCCAATATTAAAAGAATTTATGTTTAGAAAAGATTATAATAATTTAAAGTTTTATGACTATAAAAATAAGAAATAGGCTTCTTTCATTTTTTTATTTATGGTATAATTTAAGTATTAAAATAAATTATTAAAACTATGGAGAAACAAACAAATATCGTTTATGCTCTTGGAGTAATTGGTTCAGCAATTTACTTCATTAGCACAGCAACAACATTTTGGATCGGAGTCCTCGGAGTTTTAAAAGCCTTGGTTTGGCCAGCTTTTATGGCTTATTATTTCTTTCAATTTTTAGTTAAATAAAAAATATGAAACAAAATTTATTTATTAAAATAGGAGCCCTAGTTTCTTTCATTGGGGTGATCATTGTTAACTCTTTAGCAAATTCTTTGCCAATTAATGGAATAAATACTGGTGCTGTTTCTAATTTGTATCCTAATCTTTTTGTTCCAGCCGCATTTACTTTTTCTATTTGGGGTTTGATTTATTTCTTACTATCTTTATATACATTATATCAAATCGGTTTTTTCCAAAAGAAGAAAGAACCAGTAAATGAGGTGTTAATAAAAAGAGTAGGAATTTATTTTATTATTACTTCAATAGCAAACATGGCTTGGATTTTTTTCTGGCATTATAGTTTATTGTGGTTATCATTAATTGCCATGTTTGTAATTTTATTCGGATTGATTAAAATTGCTAATATAATTAAAGAAGAGAAGTTATCAAGGAAAGAAAAGTTTTTCATCTCTTTGCCGTTTAATGTTTATTTTGGCTGGATTACTGTTGCAACAATTGCTAACATAGCAGCGTTCTTGGTAAGTATTAATTGGAACGGTTTTGGAATTTCTGAAATTGTTTGGACAATTATAGTTCTTTTCGTCGGAACTTTAATTTGTATTTTTAGAATGTTTAAAGAGAGAGATATTGTTTATGGTTTAGTATTTCTTTGGGCTTACTTTGGAATTTTAATTAAACATTTGTCTATTGATGGATTCTATGGACAATATCCAGATATTATTATGGCGGTAACTTTCTGTATGTTAGCCTTTTTAGGATCTTTATTTTTACTTAGAAAAGCAAAGTTTTAATCATATGTTTAAAAAAATAATTATTTGGAGCCCTAGAATTTTAGCAATTGCTTTTATCTTATTCTTATCTCTATTTGCTTTAGATGTGTTTAATGAATATGAGGGGTGGTTTATTGTGGTTCCCTTATTAATTCATTTATTGCCAGCTTTAATATTGCTTTCTTTGACAATAGTTGCTTTTAGATTTGATTTGATTGGAATGCTTGGATTTATTAGCTTCTCCATTTTTTATATATTGTTAGTTGGTTTTAGTCAGATATTTATGATAATCCTTGCTCCTGCGGTTATAATCAGCTTATTATTTTTATTAAGTTGGTTTTATAAGAAGAAACGAGGTTGACTACTTTCAAATAAGAAGTTAATATTTACTAATTAATTTAAGGTGATTTTAAATATGAAAAATTTATACAAAAGTAAAACAAACAAAATACTTTCCGGAGTTGTGGGAGGTTTAGGAGAATATTTCAATATAGATCCTACATTATTAAGATTAATTTGGCTTTTAGTAGTAATGTTTACTGGTTTTTTCCCAGGGATATTAACTTATATAATTGCTTGTTTTATAATTCCTGATAAGGTAGAGAAATAAACTTATGACTGATTCTAAAAAGAAAGTTTTGTTTTTGACAAAATATAAATATACTGATTCTGACACAATAACTTCTTCTACTATTTTGTGTGATTATATTAAAAAGCAAGGACATGAACTTTATTATGTTGATCCTAGTGAGATTAATATTATTTTAAATAAAGATAACGTCCATGTTTTTTATAAAGATATAGATATTTCTGATGTTGATATTATTATTTCAAGAAATACAAAAAATGTTGTTGAAAAAGTAGATCAAGTAATAAGGATTTTAAAGAAAAAAGGAGCTATCGTTTTCGGACACGAAGAAGGAACTCCTTTTTGTTATAGAAAATTTGAAAATCATTTTAAGTTTATTGAATATTTTCCTAAGACGGTTTATTTTACAAGAAACACTAAAGAAGAAGCTCTTAGATTATTAAAACAAGCAGAAATTGATTTTCCTTTTATTGTAAAACCAGAAGGTTCTAGTAAGGGAATCGGAGTAGCTCTTGTTGAAAATAAAAAAGACTTCGATTCTTATTTTGACGGTGAAGAAATTCAAGAATATTCAGATTTTATTATGCAAGAATATTTAGATATTTTACACGAATATAGAGTTTTTGTTTTGGGTAAAAAATCTCTTGGTGTTTGTGAAAAAATAGCTGATGGCATTGTGAAAAATTTTGCACAAGGAGGAAAGTTTGTTTATATGAGAGATCCTGAATTAGAAGCTTTTGCAGAAAAACTTTCTTTAGAGATTAAACATCATGTTTTGGGTTTTGACATAGTTAAAACCAAAGATGGTAGATTAAAAATATTAGAAATTAATTCTTGGCCATCATTTATAGGCTTTGAAGAAGCTTCTCATATTAATATGTCTGAGAAAATATTTAATTATTATCTCGATTGTTTAAAAAAATAATATTTTATTTTTAAAAAGGGTACATTATGTACCTTTTTGTTTTTTCAAAATATGCTATAATTGAAATATGAAAATATTATATATTTTAATTATTATTTTTGCTATTATTGGAGGGTTCTTTATTTGTTATGAAAAAAGTTTAGTAGAAGAGCCCAAATTAGAAACCGTTTCTCTTTATTATTACAATTCTTCATTAGATAAAGACGAAACAGGAAATATTATGTGTTCTAAAAACGGGCTAGTTTCTGTCAAAAGAGATATTCCAATAACTATTACTCCTATTCAAGACACAGTAAAGTTGCTTCTTAAGGGAGAGCTCACAGAAGAAGAAATAGACTCAGGGATATCAACAGAATATCCTTTGATTGGATTTGAACTTAAGGGAGCTTCTTTAAAAGACGGAGTTTTAACATTAGAGTTTAACGATTTAAATGGTCAAACAGTCGGGGGTTCTTGTCGTACAGCAATATTATGGTTTCAAATTTCAGAAACAGTAAAACAATTTTCGGGAGTTGAGTCGGTTAGATTTATGCCCGAAGAATTATTTCAACCTTAAGATTATAAGTATAAATATAAAAATATGAAATTAGAAAATAAAGTAGCAATAGTAACTGGTGCATCTTCTGGTCTTGGGCTAGCAATGGCTAAGAAGTTTTTAGAAGAGGGGGCTAAGGTGGTTTTTTCAGATATTAATGAAGAAAAGGGGCAAGAAATTGTTTCTAAACTTGAGAATGCTATTTTTGCAAAATGTAATGTTACAAAATCAGAAGAAGTAAATAATCTTATCAATAAGGCGGTAGAAGAATTCGGTAGTTTAGATATTATGGTAAATAATGCCGGAACAGCTTGTTTAGGAACAGTTGATGTTTTAAGTGATAATGATTGGCAAAGAGTTATCGATGTTAATTTAACAGGTGTTTTTTACGGAGTAAGAGCAGCTGCTAAATACATGAAAGAAAAGAATATCAAAGGTTCAATAATTAGCACCTCTTCTATTTTAGGAATAAATGGTTTTGTGGGTGCCATTTCTTACTGTGCGGCCAAGGGGGGAGTTAATCAGATAACAAGAACAGCTGCTATGGAATTAGCATCTTGTGGAATAAGGGTTAATGCAGTTGCTCCTGGATTTATTGGCACAGAGATGACAAGGGGTATTTTGGAAGACGAAAAAACAAAGCAGTTTTTAGAAGCATCAACTCCACTTGGAAGAATCGGAGAACCGGAAGATATTGCTAATGCTGCACTATATTTAGCCTCTGATGATAGTAAGTATGTCACCGGAAGCATTCTCTATGTCGATGGTGGTTGGACAGCTAGATAACTTGTAATTATTCCTTCAATTTGATAAAATAAATCTATGAAAACCAACTCATTTACCCTCATCGAGCTCCTTGTAGTCATCGTCATCATAGGTATCCTCTCTGGAGTCATAGTTATCTCAGTAACTAACTATATCAACGATGCAAAGAACACCAAGATAGTGGCA
>JAQVBN010000024.1 GCA_028690275.1 Minisyncoccota bacterium
ATGCAAAGAACACCAGGATAGTGGCAGAACTTTCTAATCTCAGTAAATCTTTCGAAGGATACAGTAATTACTACGTAGGCAGTCTTTGCATCGAAGACTCAGAAAGTAACCCTGCTTTCAAATCATACTACGGACTAACCTCCGTTCCCGTCCACCCAAACTATGATAACGGTACTTCACTAACTACAAACAACTGTTACCTCTACTTCTCTGACGGAGATAACTATAGTATCAGAACACCATCTGTAAACAACAAAGGTTACCTCATCCAAGAATCTAGACACCCACAGACTAAACCTATCCAAAAGACTTGTGACGATGGCTGGATTCCTTTTGGTAACCGTTGTGTTATGCAATACGAAGCTAGAGCTGAAAGTGATGCTGACGGAACTATAGATGCTGATGGACTTTCTGTTGTTCTAACCTCAAACAGTCCAACTTCAACCGGAGATGGTCTCCCTTGGAGAAGTATTACCCAAATAGACGCCAAAGCAGAATGTGCATCTATCGGAGCTCACTTAATTACAAACGCTGAGTGGATGGCTATTGCGAGAGATATTGAATCAGTAGCGAGCAACTACGTTGATGTTTCTGGAACGTCTACTTTAAAAAGAGGAAACGTAGGAGATGATAACTCTGCCAATTATAACGGAGGTGATCCAGAGACCGGTATTCTTAACGATAAAGCTAAACTTAGACTAAGTAACGGACAAGAAATCTATCATTTTTCAGGCAACGTCTGGGAGTGGGTGGACGACAAAATACAATGCAATACCACGGTCTGCCCAAGCACACTCATGCCATATGATGCTACTCCAGCAGAAGAATGGGTAGAGTTTACTAATATTAATACCTGGGGAAAATATTCAAAAGCCGAACTTTCCCCACTCATATATTTTACTGGAGCATTAGGCGTTGGTCGTCTTTATACTGATCATGATGTGGCCGCAGGCTCTCCTGATATCTATACCCACGCTTTCCGTCGTGGCGGGAGTTGTTACGACACTTCGCTTGCAGGAGTGTTTGCTTTGAATTTGTACGTTTCGCCTTCGAATCGGGGTAACTACACCGGCTTCCGTTGCGCCAGGTAAATCGTCGTCGATCTGAATCATCTGAAAGTGTATTTTTCTTTTTAAGAAAAATACCGTCGGGGTATATTTAGTAAAACTGATGTAGTGATGTTACCCATAACTATTGACAAATGATTTTAAATATAATATAATTTAAAAACGATATTGAGAAGGCGAGATCTCTATATTTAAAAGAGATCCCGTTTTTTTAATTAAAAAATATGAATACATTTAGAACACATAGTAAGTTTGGCTCAAAGAGAAGAAGATTTAATGGAAGAGATTTTGCTCGTGCCACAAATAAGTTTTCAAGTAAGAAGATTGATATTTCAAGATTTATAGCTGAAAGCGCAACAAACACAGTAAAGCACGAAGAATATATTTCAAAGTATAGATTTGCTGATTTTAAAATTGACCAAAAACTTAAAAACAATATTATTAAAAAAGGTTATGACGTGCCGACTCCTATTCAGGACCAGGCCATACCTTTAATTTTAGAAGAGAGAGATTTGATTGGTATTGCGAATACTGGAACTGGTAAAACAGCTGCCTTTTTAATACCTAAAATTAATCATACTCTTTTGAACAAGAACAGTAAGACAATAATTTTAACTCCAACAAGAGAACTTGCTCTTCAAATAGAAAAAGAGTTTAGAGATTTTTCAAAAGGATTAAATATGTATTCTGTTTCTTGTATAGGAGGAACAAGCATCAGAAAACAATTTATGGACTTAAGGAGAAATTACAATTTTGTAATTGGTACTCCTGGAAGAGTAAAAGATTTAATACAAAGAAAATCTTTAAACCTATCTCTTTTTAATACGGTTATTTTAGATGAAGCTGATAGAATGCTTGATATGGGATTCATTAACGATATTAGATTTATTTTAGAAAAAATGCCAGAAAAAAAACAAGCACTATGTTTTTCTGCAACTCTTTCTTCTGAAATAGAGGGATTATGTAACAAGTTTTTAGATTCTCCAGTTAAAGTTTCTGTTAAGGTTAGAGAGTCTTCGGAGAACGTAGATCAAAAAACAATTAAGTCAGATGATAAAGTAGGAACTTTATGCGATCTTTTAGCTAAAGATAATTTCAAAAAAGTTCTTATCTTTGGAAGAACAAAGCATGGAGTAGAAAAGCTTTCTAAAATTTTAAAGATGAAAGGTTTTATTGCGGAATCAATTCATGGGGATAAGACTCAAGCTAAAAGACAAAGAGCTTTAGATGCTTTCAAGGGCAATAAGATAAGGGTTTTGGTAGCTACTGATGTTGCTGCTAGAGGTCTTGATATTGATGATATTACTCATGTTATTAATTATGATATGCCTGGAACTTATGAAGACTATATTCACAGAATTGGAAGAACTGGAAGATGTCAAAAGAAAGGTACAGCAATTACTTTTATATAATAAACAAAAAGCCACAAGAGTGGCTTTTTTTGTTATTTGTGATAATATTTATATATGATGGAAATTTATTTTAAAGACATTAAGAGTCAAACACTTCAAAAGCTAGATCAAATTAAAAGTGGGTCTTGGATAAATATTGAAAATGCAACCGTAGAAGATCTTAATTTTGTAAAAGAGATTACAAATTTAAATTATAGTGACCTTGAAGACGTTTTGGATGTTCATGAACTTCCTCGTATTGAAAGAAAAGAGGATGCGGTAATTTTATTTGTTCGTGATGCTCAGTTTGTTAACAAGGATAAAGATATTTCCACAACTCCTTTAACAATAATTACAACTAGTAAGTATATTATTACAATTTCTATTTCGAGAATTCAAACCATTAGATTTTTAATAAACAATGGTTTTGATTTTTCAACTACTCAAAGAAGTAAATTTTTAATTAATGTTTTGCTTAATATTTCTAAAAATTATACAAAAGGAGTTAAGAATATAAACAACAGTATTGAATATCAGAAAGATAAATTAGAAAGAATAACGAATGCAGATATTCTTAAGTTGATAGAAAACGAGGAAATTTTAAGTGATTATATTGCTGCCTTAGATCCAATGAAAATAGTGTTTGAAGCAATCGAGAAGGGTAAGTATATACCTTTATATAGCTATGATGAAGATTTAATAGAAGATATGATTATTAGCATGAGACAATCTGTAGGGATTTGTTCTACCAATCTAAAAAGTATTAAAAGTTTAAGAGAGTCTTACCAAATTATTTTTACAAATAATTTAAATAGAACAATTAAGTTGCTAACTTCAGTAACCGTATTTTTAACAATACCAACCATGATCGCTAGTTTTTTCGGAATGAATGTTTTAATTCCTTTTTCGGACAATAATTTAACCTTTGTTTCTGTGGTTTTAATATCGCTTTTATTCTCAGGAGCTTTCTTTATCTTTTTTATTAATAAAAAATACTAAATTAGAAAAACGATATTATAGATAGCGATATAGTGACAAATTGTTCCCAAAAGAACAAAAATATGAAATAGTTCGTGGAAACCAAATCCTTTAAATAGATTTGGTTTTTTAATAGCATAAATTACTGCTCCGATGGTATAAAAAATTCCACCCAAAAGGAGTAATAATAAAAGAAGAGGATATATTCTTAGGGGATAGATAATAAAAAGAGAAACCCACCCCATTAATAAGTAAAGCCCAGTAGCCGCCCATCTTGGAAAATGTTCCCAAAAGGAGTTAATAAACATAGCACTAAAACCTATTATTCCTAATACCCAAACAAAGGTTAAGACAATTAATCCTAAAGGTCTCTCTATCGCTAAAACACAGAAAGGGGTAAAGGTTCCAGCAATTAATAAATAGATAGAAGCATGATCTATTTTTCTTAAATAGCCTATTTCCGAAGCAGGTTTTCCAAATAAATGGTAGTTTGTGCTAGCAGAATATAAAAGAAAGGAAGTAATTCCAAAAACTAAAAAACAGATTATTTCTTCTGTACTTCTTGCGTTAACTAAAAGGAAGTAGGTTCCAATAATAGAAAGAACGCTCCCGATTAAATGTGAAAAACCACTTACAGGATCTTTAATTTTTATCATAGCTATATTGTAGCACAAAAAGATTATTTAGTCTTTCTGTTAGCTTTGATTCTCTCGTTTTCTGTTAAATTCTGTTTTCTTAGTCTAATACTTGTTGGAGTAATTTCTAAATATTCATCATTTTTCATAATACTCATACCTCTTTCAAGAGTTAATTCTATTGGAGGAGTTAAAGTAATAGCATCATCTGACCCGGAAGATCTCATGTTAGAAAGTTCTTTTCCTTTGGTTGGGTTAACGGTAAGATCAATTCCTTTAGAAGTATTTCCAATAACCATACCTTCATATACTTGTATAGCTGGTTCGACATACAAAGAACCTCTTTCTTGCAAGTTCCATAGAGAAAAACCAAGAGATTTTCCAGTTGCCATAGAAACCATTGAGCCGACTTTGTTTTTTTCAATTTTTCCTACATAAGGTCTAAAACCTAAAACTCTAGAATACATTATTCCTTCACCTTTAGTGTCAACAATAAAATCATTTCTATATCCTAATAATCCTCTTGTAGGTATTTCAAAAATAATCTTAGATTGCTTGTTCTCAGTTATCAAAGAAGTCATTATTCCTGAACGTTTTGATAGTTTTTCGATTATTGTTCCCGAATCTCCTTCTGGAACAGAAATAGTAACTTCTTCAAATGGTTCGAATTTCTTATCGCCTTCTTCTTTAATAATAACAGTAGGTTCAGATATTTGAAGTTCATATCCTTCACGACGCATATTTTCAATTAAAATAGCAATATGCATTTCTCCTCTTCCATAAACTTTATAGTATTCGGTAGAAGAAAAGTCTATTTTTAATCCCACATTAATTTCAAGCTCTTTTTCAAGTCTATCCTTTAATTGTCTGTTTGTAACAAACTTACCTTCACGTCCTGCGAAAGGGGAATTATTAACAAGAAAATTTAAGGAAATAGTTGGTTCTTCAATTGCAATGGTTGGAAGTTGTTCTTGGTCTTCATTTTCGCAAATAGTTTCTCCGATATAGATGTCAGAAAGTCCAGCGATCATCACAATATCTCCAGTGTGAGCTTCGGAAACTTCCTTTCTTGAAACTCCCTCAAAGGTGAATAGCTTAGAAATTTTACCTTTAGTGTTTTCGTTTTTACTATTTTTTAAAATAACATTCATTCCATCCTTTATGGTTCCTTCGTATATTCTACAAATTCCTAAACGTCCTAAGAAATTATCATAAGCAAGATTAAATGATTGGGCTAGTAGAGGTTTTTTTGTTTTTTCTTCGTCAGAAGCTAAAGCCACCTCTTCAAGAATAGTGTCCAATAAAGGAGTTAAATCATTAGATTCATCTTCCATGTTTCTTTTTGCCATTCCTTCTCTAGCAATCGCATAAAGAACTGTAAAATCAAGTTGTTCGTCATTAGCTCCTAAGTCTAAAAAGAGCTCATAAATCATTTCTTTTACTTCTTCTACTCTCGCTGCCGGTTTATCTATCTTATTAATCACTACTATTGGCTTTAATCCGAGAGCAAGTGATTTTTTTAAAACAGATTTTGTTTGAGGCATAGGACCCTCTTGGGCATCTACTAACAAAATAACTGAATCAATAGAACGCAAAACACGCTCAACTTCAGAACCAAAGTCAGCGTGACCAGGAGTATCTACAATGTTTATCTTTGTATCTTTGTAATAAACAGAAGTATTTTTAGAATAAATAGTAATACCTCTTTCTTGCTCTAAAGCGTTGCTATCCATAGTAACTCCTTCTTCAGACATTCCGCATTGACGCATTAAAGCATCAGTTAATGTTGTTTTTCCATGATCCACATGGGCAATAATTGCTATATTTCTTATTTCCATAATTTATCTTTAAAAAATTAAACCCGCCCTTGGAGCGGAATAGTATATTAATACTATATTATTTGAAAGTGGTCAATAGCTTTTATTAAAAAAGCTAGGAAATTAGTCCTAGCTTTTTAAAAAAATTAAAATTATATTTTTACCAAACAGTTATCATAAGTAGTTACATCTTCTTCCTGAATAAAAGCAGTGTCTCCTTTTGTCCAAAAAACAAAACTTTCGTTATCATTAACATAACGAACACCCGAAGCAGAAATTCCGTGAAGAAGAGTAAAGTTTCTTCCGTCGCTTAAAGCTAATTGTACCTTATCTTCAAAAAACAAAGCCCTTATTTCTTTTTCATTATTACAAATATAGGTAACATCATTAATGACGTTATTATCAGAAGTAGCGGAAGACTGATTTAAAATAGTTTTTGCTTCTCCGTATTGTTCTCCAAGATAAAAGGCGAGAGCAAAGACGCCCATGTAAAGTATTATTGCAATTATCATTGAGAAACGAGTTGGTTTATTCCAGTTTATTTTCATGTTTTTTAATTTAATATTTATATTTTAATTATAAAGTGTTTTAATAGTTTCCGCAAGGTTTCTTTTTTTTATGAATGAGGTATAATTTATTTTTGTGATCGTAAATATGTCTTTTAAAAAATTAATCATTTTAATATTTGTTTGTTGTCTGAGCCTTTATCTTCTATATGAAGAAAGGGGTTTCTTTACACAAACTTTTAAGAATATTAATTTTAATATTTTAAGTGCTTCTTTAACAGAGGATTATGTTTTAGAAGAGGAGACCAAAACGATAAGAATCTATAACGCTCATCCATCTGGAGAAGCAATTGCTTTAAAAAAAGATACAAAATTACTATCAAAGAAAGATGGTGTTGTTTATCAAACCAAAGAAACGGTTGTTGTTCCTGGTATTAAAAATGGAGAACCTGGAGAAGTTGATGTTTCTGTTAATGTTTATAAAAATACAGATGAGCCATTAAGCACGGAATCGGTTATTAGTATTCCCGGATTAAGTAGTACAGATTATTTCAAAACAACATGGGCAGAAATAGTTGACGAAACAAAAGAAGAGGAAGTTAAATCTTCCGAAACTTTAGTTTCTGGGATTATAGAAAAAGATAGTATTTGGGAAGTTAAAAATAGTCCTTATGTAATTTATGGTAATATTTTTATCCCCAAAGACGTAACTTTAATCATAGAGCCGGGAGTAGAGATAATCATCACTGGAGATTACAGTTTTTTAATTGAGGGTGAAATAAAAATGACCGGAGAAAGAAAAACCCCAGTCACTTTTTTTAGAAGTAATTAGATGACATATACTTTTAATGGTGGAATACCATTGAAATAAATAGAACTGTAACTTGCGGTATAAGCTCCGGTAGTTAAAAAATACAATCGGTCTCCTTCTTTTATGTCTTTATTTAATTTATATCTATAATTTTCATAAAGAATATCCATGCTGTCACAAGTTGGTCCAGCTAAAATAACTTCTTTGGTGTTATCTTTTGTAGCCCCTTCACTGATTATGGGGTATTTTATAGACTCGCCAATTGTTTCTATTAATCCTCCAAATTTTCCAACATCAACATAAACCCAGTCGTAACCAGTAGT
>JAQVBN010000025.1 GCA_028690275.1 Minisyncoccota bacterium
AAAAAAGACGCTATTGCTAGCGTCCTTTTTTGTATAGTGTAAATAAATATTATTATCTTACAGCATCCTTAAGTCCCTTTCCTGCCTTGAACTTTGGAACCTTCATTGCAGGGATCTTTAAAGTAGCGCCAGTTTTAGGATTTCTTCCTGTTCTAGCGGCTCTCTTTGAAACCTTGAATGATCCAAAACCAGTGATAGTTACTTGTCCTCCTTTTGATAGAGTTACAGTAATCTCATCAATAACAGCGTTTAGGGCCTCAACTGCGATTCTCTTAGAAACAGCAGTCTTTTTTACGATAGCCTCTGCTAAAGCATCTTTTGAAATAGCTTTTGCCATATGTTTTGAAATTATAATTATTTATTATACTACGACCTTTATATGCTTTTTAGCGAGCATATTCAATTATTCTTGTCTCTCTTATGACATTCACCTTAATCTCACCTGGGAATTTTAATTCTTCTTGTATTTTTGAAGCAACATCTTTCGCTAATTTCTGTGCTCCTAAATCGTCTACTTTGTCTGCCTTAACAAAAACTCTAATTTCTCTTCCTCCTTGAATAGCATAAGCCTTATCTGTCCCTTCAAAAGTTAAAGCAATATCTTCTAGGTCACCTAATCTCTTTAAGTAATTTTCAAGAGTATCTTTTCTGGCCCCTGGTCTAGCTCCTGAAACCTGATCTGCAATTTGAATTATTTTTGCCTCAATGCTGTCGTAAGGATATTCTTCGTGATGTGATTTTACTGCTGAAATAATTTCTGGTTTTATATTAAACTTTTCAAGAATTTTTCCTCCAATATCTGTATGAGAACCTTCTACTTGATAATCTAATGCTTTACCTATGTCATGAAGTAAACCTGCTTTCTTGCACAAAGCAACGTCTAGTCCAAGTTCTGAAGCAATCTGAGAAGCTAATAATGATACTTCTATAGAATGCCCTAAAACATTTTGCCCATAACTTGTTCTGTATTGTAATCTTCCAAGAACCCTTACTAGTTTTTCTGGTAAGTCTAATACCCCTACCTCATATGTTGCTGCTTCTCCTGCGTCTTTTATTTTCTTAGCAAGAATTTGTTGTGCTTTTTCATATTCAGCTTCTATTCTAGCTGGCTGAACCCTTCCATCTTTTATCAACGCCTCAAGAGTAATCTTTGAAATCTCTCTTCTGATAGGATTGAAACAAGAGATCATGACCGAACCTGGAGTTTCATCAACAATAAGTTCTACTCCCGTTACTTTTTCAAAAGCACGGATATTTCTTCCTTCTTTTCCTATTATTCTACCCTTTATTTCATCATTTGCAATAACCACTGTGCTTGTAGTTATTTCTGTTGCTTGAGGAATAGCATATCCTTGGATAGCTGTAGCTAATATTTCTTTAGCTTTGTTTTCATATTGATCTACTCCCCTTAGTTCTAATTTTCTGATTCTCTCCGATAAATCAGCTGAGTATTCTTTTTCTACTTTTTCATATAACTTTTCGCAAGCCTCTTCTCTTTTAAGTCCAGCTATTTTTTCTAGCTCCTTAATAGATTTTTCTTGAGCTTGCTCTAAGTCTTCTTTGATCTTATTAACTTTCTCTACTTTTATCTTTAAAGCCTCTTCTTCTTTTGTAATGTTTTTTTCTTTCTCTTCAATAGACTCCTCTTTCTTAAAAACTCTTTCCTCTGCTTTAATGACTAGTTTCTGCCTTTCTTCTAAATCAACCTTAGTGGTTGCTTCTATCTTCTCTGCCTTATCCCTCGCCTTAATAATAATCTCTTCTGCGTTCTTTTTTGTTTGTTGTAGTCTTCTTTCAAGTTCTGCTTCAATAGATCCTGCGCGCTTCCTTGCTATAGATTGTCTGATATAATATCCTAACGTTACACCAATTACAAACAAGAGAGAACTAACTATCACTTGAGTTAATCCTTCCATATTTTTAATTGAAAGTCTGGTAACTGAATTCTAGAATTTACCAAAAATTCAAGGTTATTTTTAATTGTATTTTTACTTTATCAAAAAACCCCTGAAAATACAAGGGTTTTAGAATTAATTTATCTTGAAACGCAGGTGGTTCCGTTGAATCGATAACCTGTAGTACAGACAACATTGTTATATTTATTGATAAATCCATTGTATACCGTTATCTTTTCACAATAGGTGCCATTGCTTTTATATCCCCAATTACATTGCCAACTCTTTCCGCTAGAAGAATAATGGGCATTAATAGGAACATATAATTTTTCACATCTATTGTTTTTATTTACATATCCATAGTCACATTCCCATCTTATTCCTTGTGAGTCGGTAACTGAGGCGTTCGTAGGAATAAAAACTTTCAAACAATATGTACCCATATTCTTATATCCATAGTCACATTCCCAAGCTGTTCCATTTTCTATTAAGGAAGCGTTCATTGGAACGTTTACTTTCTCACAGCCAGTTTCCGTTTTGAAATATCCATACTTACATTCAAAATCGTGTCCGTCGCTAGTAAAATATGCTGTTGAAGGAATAAATAATTGAACGCAAGAATTTCCTACCTTTTTATATCCGTATGAACAATCTCCTCCGTTTTCATTTGTTTTTAAAACACAAACGCTACCCTGCATTTGATATCCAGTATTACAAACAGTAATCCCTCTCCAATTTTTATGAGAGTTCGTGTTAATAGTATTTTCAACAGTTTTTAAAACACAAACGCTACCCTGCATTTGATAACCCAAATCACAAACAACACGTCCTAACCAATTCCTATGAGCATTGTCTGGAAGATCTGAAGCGCTAACGTTTAAGAAAGGCAAAAATGAAAATATTAAAATAGTAAAGATAAGTTTTTTAAACATGTCTTTACTATAAAACATTAATTGAAAAAAGTCAAGTGCGGAAGAGATGGGATTCGAACCCATGATACTGTGAAGTATACAGACTTTCCAAGTCTGCCTGTTCAGCCGCTCCAGCACCCTTCCTTATAGCTCTCTTAAAGCCTTAACCCTATCCTCAACCGGAGGATGAGTCATAAACATCTTATTATACCAACTCACCCTTCCTTTTTCAGGAGAAGAAATATATAAATGAGCGGTTGCATTATTTATTTTACTTAAAGGAGTTTTGTTCGAAGATATTTTTATCAAAGCACTCGCAAGCCCCTCAGGATCTCTTGTTAAAAGTGCCGCATTCGCATCTGCTTTAAACTCTTCTTTCCTAGAAATAGCTAACTGAATAAGACTGGCTGCAAGTGGAGCTAAAATCATTCCAATTATTGCTAAAACAAGCATAATTGGATTCTTGTTATCGTTATGATTTGTGAAATAAAGAGAACGTAAGAAAATATCAGATAATATTGCTACAATTCCTACTAAAATAACCACAATAGAAGCCACTAAAATATCTTTTGATTTGATATGAGACATTTCATGAGCAACAACAGCTTCCAATTCTCTTTTATTCAAAACATCAAGCAATCCTCTTGTGACTGCAATCACCGCATGCTTTTCATCTCTTCCGGTAGCAAAAGCATTAGGCTGCCTTTCTTCTAAAATATATATCTTCGGAGTTTGTGTTCCTGCAGTAATCGCTAAGTTTTCAACAATTCTATATAATTCCGGAGAATCACTCTTTTGAATCTCATGAGCTCCAACCATACTCAAAACAACCTTGTCAGAATTGTAATAACTTACAAAAGACATAACCGAACTGATTATAACGGCAAAATACAATATAGCAACATCATTAAAAACATATGAAAAAATCCAACCCAAACCAATTACAAGAATTAGGAAGAAAAAAATTAAGAAAAAAGCCTTTCTATTATTAGAACTAACTTGATTATATAGTGTAGCCATTAGAATTTAACTTGAACTGGTTCTTTTTGTAAGGGATTCTCAATCTCAAACAAAACCATTTTTTGAAAATTAAACATTCCTGCCAAAATATTTGAAGGAAATGATTCTACTTTAATATTTAAATCTCTTACGTTACTGTTGTAAAATCTTCTTGCAGCTTGAATCTTGTCTTCAGTATCAGTCAACTCTCTTTGAAGTTCTAAAAAATTAACCGAAGCTTTAAGTTCTGGATAGTTCTCAGAAACTGCAAATAATGATTTTAAAGTTCCTGACAAAACATTTTCTGCTTGTCCTTTTGCTTCAGCTCCTTGAGCTTGCATCGCCATTGATCTAGCCTCAGCTACTTTCTCAAAAACCTCTCTTTCATGAGAAGCATAACCTTTAACAGTTTCTACCAAATTAGGTATTAAATCGTATCTTCTTTTTAATTGTACGTCTATATCAGACCAAGCTTCTTTGGCTCGATTGATTATGACAACAAAACCGTTATATACTGCTACAAAATAAATAGCAATAACAACAATAATTCCTAAAATTACTAATGTAATTGTGTCCATATTTTTATTTATTAATAATGTTTATATACTTAGCCGTAAACTCTGTTTTTCCATGAATGTTATAATCAGATTCTACCGCTATTTCATCTCCAACACTTAAAACGGTTGAGAAAGAATTCTCTTTAACTCCATTAATAAAAGTATTTTGATCTATATTAATTGTTAAATCTCTTTTTATTTGATCATCGAAATTAGTTCCAATACCTCTAATAACAATGTAATTACCATAAATGCCAGAAATCACTCCCGAAGTGTTAAAAATATCTTGAGGAATTGGCAAATCTAAAGGTCTTACTGGGTTTTCTATTGCGGCTGGATTTTTTTCAGAAATTAACTCAATTTGATTTTCTGCTACAAAATCATTGTTTTCAATGTCGATAGATCCTACCCCCCCAACTTCCATAGAAACTTTTGGGGTAGAATTATATACATTTAAATTAATGTCTTTGTTAGTTATTTTTAAAAAAACAATAATTACTAAAATTAAAACAACGAGAGATGTTATTAAAATTATAAGTTTTTTACTGCTAGGATCTTTGGTTTTTATTATTTCAGGCATAGAGATTAAATTAATTTATTATTTAAGTTATTATACCTTTTTATCGATTACTTCGTCAACTACTCCGTAAGCTTTTGCCTCTTCAGCTGTTAGATAAAAATCTCTATCTGTGTCTTGCTGAATTTTAGAAAGAGGTTGCCCAGTATGCTTTGCTAAAAGACGATTCATCCTGTCTTTTATTTTTAAGATTTGAGTTGCTGCTATTTCAACTTCTGTTGCCTGTCCTTGAGCACCTCCAAGAACTTGATGAAGTAAAATCTCTGCGTTAGGAAGTGCAAATCTTTTTCCTTTCGTTCCAGATACTAAAAGAGTTGCCCCCATAGAAGCGGCCATACCAATAGCTACTGTGGAAACATCACATTCAATATATTGCATAGTATCATAAATAGCCATTCCAGCGGTAACAGAACCACCAGGACTATTAATATAAAATTGAATATCTGTTTTAGGATCTTTTGAAGCTAAGAATAAAAGTTGAGCAACAATTGAATTAGCAACACTATCATTAATTTCTCCTGTTAAAAGAATAATTCTATCTTTTAAAAGCCTAGAATAAATATCATAAGCCCTCTCTCCAGAAGTTGATTTTTCTATTACTGTTGGAATTAAGTTCATATGTTTATTTTAATTTTATCTAATCTTGCTAAAATTAGCAACCCAAAAGATTGAAAATCTTTTCTTTTTTAAGTTCATCTTCCACGTAGAACTTTGCGTTTCCTTTCTTCATATCTTCTTTAACTTTCTCTTTGTCCGGATAATTAGCTGCTAATTCATCAATCTTCTTGTCAATCTCCTCTTCTGTAACAGTAACTTTTTCCATCTTTTCAATTTCGTGAAGAACTAAAAATCCTTTAACTCTTTCTACGGCTACTTTATTAAATTCTTTAGAAACTTCTTCTTCAGTTTTTTTAACCTCTTTAAGATATTGTTCAAAAGGCATTTGAAGTTCGTAAGAAACTCTATCTTTAAGATTTTGAAGTAGTGCTTTCCCCTCTCTTTCAATTAAAGTTTCAGGAACTTCCACCTTTGTTTCTTTAACAATTTTTTCTAAAACCTCTGTTCTTCTTCTTTGTTTTTCAGATATTTCCCTTTCTTGATTAAGTCCTTGCTTTGTATTTTCTTCTAAATCCTTAACAGAATCAAAACCTACTGTCTTTGCAAACTCGTCATTTAATTCTGGAACTTCCATTTTTTGAACAGAATCTACAGTAATATTCAAAACAAACTTTTTCTTTTCTTTAGGATCAACTACCTGAACTTCTTTCTTTTCTTCCCTACCTAAACCGATTAAAGCATCTTCCAATCCTTCAAGATAGTGCCCCTTTCCTAGAACAAATCTGTCTTTTTTATCTTTATCCCCTTCTACGTCTTTAAAAGTATATGTAATCTCTATTAAATCTCCCTTTTCTGCCTTTCCTTCTTTTTGGAAAAATTTTGCTCTTGATTCTACAAGCCATTTTAAGGCTTCTTTTATGTCCTTCTCTTCTACTTTAATTTCTTTTATCGAAACACTTTTTCCTATTTTTTTGTAATCTGGAAGCTTAACTTCTGGTAAAATTTCAACTTCTGCTTTAAATTCTAAAGGATTACCTTCTGCCATCTTTAAAACATCAACGCTAGGTTCTTTGATAGCTTCTATATTCTCTTGATTAAGTATTTCAAACCATTTGGCTTGTATACAATCCTCTACTGCATGAGATAAAACATGAGCAGGATCTATCTTAGATTTAACAACTTCTATTGGTGCGTGTCCTTTTCTAAAGCCATCTATTTCCATTTCTTTAGCAAATTCAGACAATGCATCGTTGTAATATGCTTTAAATTCATCTGCTGGAACCGTTACGTTATATATAAGTTTGTTTTTTTCTTGTTTTTTCTCAAATGTCATAATTTTTATTCTTCTTCAATATTAATCTTTCCACTAGAAACAATTTCATCTTCTCCTTGATTCTCTCCCCTTACATCAATTCTCCATCCAGTTAACTTAGCTGCAAGTCTTACATTCTGGCCATCTTTACCAATCGCAAGAGATAATTGATCTTCTGGAACAATTGCAAGGGCTGTATTTTTAGGCTTTACCTCAACAGAAGTGGTTTTGGCTGGAGATAAAGCGTTTGAAATAAAGTTAGCTGTGTCGCTTGAATATTCAATAATATCAATTTTTTCTCCTCCAAGCTCTGACATTACCGCAGCAACTCTAACTCCACGTTGTCCAACCATTGCTCCGATAGCATCTACTCCTTCCGCCTTAGATTCAACAGCAATCTTTGTCCTATATCCTGCCTCTCTAGCAATAGCCTTAATTTCTATTTGTCCCCCATTAATTTCAGGAACTTC
>JAQVBN010000026.1 GCA_028690275.1 Minisyncoccota bacterium
GCATTGTTGGTTGACTTCCACAAGTACATCCACCCTCTTCTTTTTTCTCAGCAATAACACATTCTGTTGTAAGTAGCATTGAAGCAGCCGAAATTGAATTTTGAATACATGATCTTACTACTTTAGTAGGATCAACGATTCCTGCTTCATACATATTAACAAACTTATCATTTAAAGCATCATACCCTTCTTCGGAAGAAAACTTCTTTACCTCAGCAGCAATAACTGCCCCATCTTTACCCGCATTCTCTGCAATCTTTCTTATAGGTTCCTCCAAAGTTCTCTTCATAATTTCTACTCCAATCTGCTCATCATTAGAAACCTTCAAACCCTCTAGTGCTTTTTGACATCTTAGAAGAGCGGTTCCTCCTCCAGGAACAATACCTTCTTCAATAGCTGCTTTTGTAGCTGCAAGAGCGTCTTCAACTTTATGCTTTCTTGCTTTTTGCTCAACTTCAGTGGCAGCTCCCACTTTTATAATCGCTACTCCCGAAGAAAGCTTTCCTAATCTCTCTTGCATTTTTTCTTTGTCGAAACCATCTTTTGAGTTAGCAATTTGAGCCTTTAATTGTTTGATTCTTGCTTCTATGTCTCCTTTTTCCCCCTTACCTTCAGTAATTATAGTCTTGTCTTTACTAATAACAACCCTTCTTGCTTGACCAAGCATAGCCAAATCAATCTCTTCCAACTTTAATCCTAAATTAGAAGAAATAACCTTTCCTCCAGTAACAATAGCAATATCTTCAAGCATTTCTTTTTTTCTATCACCAAATCCTGGAATCTTTGTCGCAACTAAATTGAAAGTTCCTCTTAGCTTATTAACAACAACTGTAGCAAGAGCTTCTCCTTCGAATTCTTCTGCCACAACTAAAACATCTTTCTTTCCTGACTCGATAACCTTTTCTAAGATTGGAAGAATTTCTTTAATAGAAGAAATTTTCTTATCAGTTACTAATATATATGGATTTTCTAAAACCGCTTCCATTCTTTCTGCGTCACTTACCATATATGGAGAAACATATCCTTCATCGTACTGTAATCCCTTTACAATTTCTTTTTCAATTCCTAATTTCTGAGACTCTTCAATAGATATTGGTCCATCAACTCCAATCTCAGCAATAGTGCTAGCAATCAATTTTCCAAGTTCCTCATTCTCGGCAGAAATTGTTGCTACTTGAGCATATTTCTCTACTGTGTCAATCTTTTTTGACATCTTCTTTAACTCTTCCACTACCGCTTCTGCTGATTTTTCAAGCCCTTTTTTAATAGCAAGAGGATTTGTTCCTGCGGTTACATTCTTAAGTCCTTCTCTAACAAGAGTTTGGGTTAATAAAGTAGCTGTGGTTGTTCCGTCTCCTGCAACCTCATTGGCTTTTTCTGCCACTTCTTTGATTATTTGAGCTCCCATATTTTCAACAGGGTCTTCAAGTTCAATCTCTTTAGCAATACTTACTCCATCGTTAGTAATGGTAGGTCCACCAAAAGAACTAGAAAAAACAACATTTCTTCCTTTTGGTCCAAGAGTTACTGTTACTGCATCCGCTAACTTATCGACACCAGCTTTTAATTTTTTTCTTGCATCTTCGTTATAAAAAATTTCTTTAGCCATATTTTTATTTTTCAATTATAGCCAAAATATCATCTTGACTAGCTATTAAATAATCTTTTCCTTCAACCTTTGCTGAAGTAGGACCGAATTTTGTAAAAATAACTCTGTCTCCTACTTTAACCTCTATTTTCTTATCAGAACCAATAGCGATTACAATTCCTTCATCAGGAGTACCTTCTCCCATACTTGGCAAAATAATTCCTGATTTAGTTTTTTCTTCCGGTTTAGCCGGTTCAATCACAACGTGATTTGTTAATGGTTTTAATTTCATAGTTTTATATTTTATATTAATTAGCAGTTACGACCTTATACTGCTAATTCTAATCCTTTTAAAAAATTTGTCAAATTGACAAACCCTTAAAAAGTATTATAGTAACAAAGGTATACTATGAAATTAAAATTACTCCCCCCAGACAAAATATTCATTATTTTGAATTGTATCGCTGTCTTTTTTTTAATAACATATTGTGGACTTCTCAAAACATTAATCCTTGTTATTATTGAGCTAATTTTCTTAATTTTTCTCAATAGAAACAATGCTCGGGTGTTAAAATGAAGTTCTTTAGAATTATTGGGCTCATTATTTTTCTCGCTAATAAATATGAAGCTTACAGACAAGAAATTGACCGGAGAAAATGGTATAAGAATAAAGGTTAATGTAAATTAACTTTTTTTGTTGACTTTATTCTTTATTTATATTATTATTACTTTAATGATAACAAACCTCATAATTAAAATATTAGTTGGAATAGTCTCAACTGGCTTAGCTACTTATTTTATTAATGGAGTGACCACAGATGGAACTATCACAACTATTTTATTTGTTGGAGCCATTATAGGGTTGTTATTATTCTTCTTAAAGCCAATATTAAAATTAATCACTTTTCCTTTAAGAGTAATCACTTTAAATCTGTTTACGATCGTTATAGTAATGGCACTAATCTGGATAGTTGATGTCCTTCTTCCTTCGTCTCAATTTGAAATTAATGGAATAACTAGTCTTTTTTACTTCTCACTAATTACTTGGGGAGTGGAATTAATGACTTCTTTTATTAAAAAATGAACAATATAATATCAATTACACAAATAGTAACTTCTGTATTAATTATTATTTTAGTATTAATGCAACAAAGAGGAACAGCACTTGGCTCTGCTTTTGGTGGAGGTGGTGAGGTTTATTCTACAAGAAGAGGAGCTCAGAAAAAGATATTTATCCTTACTGTTATTCTTGTTGTCATCTTTATTGGACTTTCTCTTGCCAATTTAATCTATTAAAATGTTTTTAAAAATACAAACACCCTCTTTCACGCAGTGGGTACAATCATTCAAGACTTTTGTTTTGTGGGAAAAGATTGTTTTCTTTGTTTTTTTAGCCCTATTCCTTTATTCTACTATCTTCCTTATCAATAGTTTCTACAATAACAATACGGAAACTGTTCCTGCTTACGGAGGAATTATAAGAGAAGGATTGGTAGGACAACCAAAACATTTAAATCCAATTTATAGCTCTACTTTAGATATTGATAAAGATCTTGTCGAACTTCTTTATTCTGGGCTAATGAAATATGGAGTAGATGGAAAAATTGAAAACGACTTAATCGAAAATTACAGTTTTAGTGAGAATGGAAAGACTTTCTACTTTAAAATAAAAGAAAATGTTCTTTGGCACGATGGAAAGACTTTAACAATGGACGATGTGGTTTTTACCTTAAATGTCATCCAAGACACAGAATATCTAAGTCCACTTAGAACTAGTTTCCTTGGTGTAAGTTTAGAAAAAATGTCAGACTATGAAGGAGTTTTTAAATTATCAGAAATATACGGTGGTTTTTTAGAAAACCTAGTAAGTTTAAAAATTATTCCTAAACATGCTCTTGAAAATATCCCTGCTCAAGATTTTGCTTCTGACGAAAATATAAATATAACCTCCCCTATTGGTTCTGGTCCTTATAAGATATATAAAGTAAAAGGTTCTATCACTTCAATCCAATTCCGAGCTAATGAAAATTATTATAACGGACGACCTTATATTAAAGATATTATTTTTAATTTTTATTCTACAGAAAAAGAATTAGAAAACGCTCTTCTTAAAGGAAGTATTGATAATGCTCACCTATCTACAGTAGTTGATCATTACAACATTTCTTATACTACCCCTAATTATTTTGGCATTTTCTTAAATACAAAAAATGAAATCTTAGAAAATAACGAAATAAGACAGGCTTTAAGTTTGGCAATCAATAGAGAGGAAATTTTAAACAACATTCTTTTAGGTGAAGGCTATACCCTATCCTCTCCGATCCTTTCAAGATATTATGGTTTTGAAAGTAATGAAATAGAATATAATCCAGAAGAAAGTGTTAAAATTCTAGAAAATAATGACTACGAATTAAACGAAGAAGGCGTTAGGATTCAAGAAATAGAAAAGGTTAACAACGAAAATATTAGCCAAGATCTTCAATATGGAAGCACTGGAATCCAAGTAGAAAGACTTCAAGAATGTTTATCTACCTTTCCTGATATTTATCCAAGTCAAAAAGTAACTGGAACTTTTGGAAACGAAACTAAGGCTGCCGTTATTCTATTTCAAGAAACATACGCAGATGAAATTCTTGCTCCGAGCAATTTAACTTCTGGGACAGGAAAAGTAGGTTTGTCTACAAGAGCAAAGATAAATGATCTTTGTTTTAAAGGAGAAAGCACAGAAACAAAATTAGAGTTTACTTTAAAAACAACAAGTTACTCTATTCTTCCAGCGGTAGCAGAAAATATAAAAAATCAATTAGAAAGAATTGGTGTTAAATTAAATATAGAGACCTTTAGTAATACTGAAATAAAACAAGTTATTAGAGAAAGGAACTACGATATGATATTGTTTGGTGAAAAATTAATAACCACCCCAAATCCTTTACCATATTTTCATTCAACTCAGATTTTTGACCCAGGACTAAACCTAAGTGTTTGGCAAAACGAAGACGCAGATGAAATCCTTGAAAAAATTAGAATATCTTATAGTTTTGATAGTGAATTAATTAATGACTTAAAAGAATTCGAAGAAATCTTCTTTGAAGAAAATCCTGCCATTTTACTTTATTCACCAAATTATATTTATTATATCTCTCCTGAAATAAAAGGGATTTCTGGAGAAAAATTAGTCACCCCCTCTCAAAGATTTAGCAATATTGAAAGTCTTTATTTAAAAACTAAAAAAGTATGGAAATAAAACCAAGTATTAGATACGCAAAAGAAATGCAAGATGTTCTTTTAAGTAAGGATATAAATCCTGAAGAAGAACTATATTATATGTTTCGAGGAGTGGGAGACAAAAATAGAATAAGGTATGATATAACCGAAATTCCTGGAAAAATCATTGGTGATGAATTCGTAAAAACAAAAGGTCATTATCATGATGAATTTAAAGAAGTATATATCGTACTTGAAGGAGAAGCTATCTTCCTTATGCAAAAAGGAAGAGATATAATTGAAGATGTCTACTTTGTTCACGCTAATAAAAACGAAGTTGTTATCATTCCCTATGGCTACGGACATATAACAATTAATCCAAGTGATGTTACCTTAAAACTCGGAAACTTTGTTTCTGATGAATGTGGTCATGACTACGAATCAATAGGAAAAAAATCAGGAGCTTCATATTTTTACACCACAAAAGGCTGGATTAAAAATAGCAATTACAAAGAAGTTCCAGAAATAAGAGAAGAAATGCCTTTAAAGGAATTACCAAATAATATTGATAATCTCTGCTCAAAAAGAGCTTAACTAATTAAAAGTTTGGACTTTTAAAAATATTAAACTAAATTTTAACGTTTTTAAAAGGACAAACTACGTCTAAAATAAATAAATTATGGAAACAAAAGAAATAACACAAAAAGAACCTTATCTTAAAATCATCCCTCTTGGAGGTCTAGGTGAGGTTGGAAGGAATATGACCCTTCTCGAATACAAGGATTCAATCCTTATTATTGATATGGGTTTTAGAATGCCCGAAGAAGGAATGCCAGGAATTGATTACATCATTCCAAACATTTCCTACTTAATAAAGAATAAAAAATATAAAAACGTTGTCGGCGTCTTATTTACTCATGGTCACTACGATCATATCGGAGCCGTTCCTTATATCATGAACCGAATAGGAAACCCTCCTATGTATGCTGGACCTTTAACAAAAGGGATTATTTTGAAACGTCAAGAAGATGTTCCAATGCAACCAAAATTAAAAATTACAGAAGTAAGAGATGGTTCTAAAATCGAACTTGGACCTTTTAAGGTAGAGTTCTTTAGACAAACACACACTATCCCAGACAACTTAGGAATGTTTATCGAAACTCCTGCTGGAAACATAGTTCATACTTCTGATTTTAAGTTTGATAAATATCCAGTTAACGAAGAACCTTCTGATTTTGCTAAATTAACAAAACTAGGTAATAAAGGAGTTACTCTTTTGATGTCTGACTCTACTGGAGCAGAACAGGAAGGACACTCTCTTTCTGAAAGAGAAATTAATAAAAACTTAGCTGAAATTTTCAAAAAAACAAAAGGAAGAATTATTGTAGCTACTTTCTCTTCATTGATTAATAGAATTCAACAAATAGTTACTCTTTCTGAAAAAAGTGGAAGAAAGGTTGCTGTGGTTGGACACTCAATGAAAACTAATATCTGGTTAACCAAAGAGTTGGGATTATTAAAGGCCAAAAAAGGTACTATTTTAAAGAAAGTAAGCGAAGTTAATAACTACAAAGACAACGAAGTTACTATTATTTGTACAGGAGCTCAAGGAGAAGAAAGTGCTGGTTTAATGAAAATTGTTCTTAAAGAACACCCTACTGTCTCTATAAAACCAGGCGACACTATGATTTTTTCATCTTCTGTTATTCCTGGAAACGAACGAGCCGTTCAAGCATTAAAAGATGATCTTTTAAGACAAAAAGCTATTATTTATCACTATGGAATGATGGATATTCATGCGGGAGGACACGCCAAACAAGAAGAATTAAAAGAAATGATGAACATGATGAAGCCAAAATTCTTTATGCCAATTCATGGACAATATTCAATGCTTGTCGGTAATTCCCTTTTAGCTCAAGAATGTAACATTCCCGAAGAAAACGTTATTCTCGCAGATAATGGAAATATTATTAATTTACAAAAAAACAAAGCATATATAGACAAGAAAGAAGTTCCTGCAAACTTCGTTATGGTTGATGGTCTTGGAGTTGGAGATGTTGGAGAAGTTGTTTTGAGAGACAGACAAGCTCTTGCAGAAGACGGCATCTTTGTTATTATCGCTATTGTTAATAGAAAAACTGGAAAAGTTCAAACTTCCCCAGACATTATTTCTAGAGGTTTTGTTTACTTAAAAGAGTCACAAGACTTACTTGCCGAAACAAGAAAAAAGATTGTTCTTTCTATTGAAGGAGCAACTGGTTCAAGTAAGATAGTAAACTGGACTTATATGAAAGATAAAATAAGAGATGACATTGGAGACTTTTTATTCAAAAAAACAGAAAGACGTCCAATGGTATTACCAGTAATAATTGAAGTATAAAAATATGAAAATATTTAGCGGAGTACGTCCAACAGGAGAAATCCATTTAGGAAATTATTTAGGAGCTATCAAG
>JAQVBN010000027.1:0-3232 GCA_028690275.1 Minisyncoccota bacterium
TTTCCAAATATTTCATCTAAAACCATTCTTATATATCCGCTAACCCTCCAATCACAATGAACATAAATACTACCATCATCAGCAAGTAAATCATGCATTAACTTCAATCTCTCATAGATCATAGAAATAAAACTATCGGCTCCCTTTCCCCAAGTATCACGATAAGCTATTTCTTCAATAATAGATGGTTTTTTAGTAAAAGAATCCTCTCCTATTTCTATATTAAAAGAAAAATCAGCCCCAACATCAAATGGTGGATCAATATATATCAACTTCAAACCACCCTCTTTTTCTATTTGTTTTCTTAATGGACCATTTTTAAGAGATGAGAGAATTAATTTATTATCTCCCCATATTAATTTATTAGTCCATCCTTGTATTTGTCTTCCAGAAAGATCAAAAAGAGAATTTTGTATCTTTATTTTACTTTCATCCCTAGGTTCATCAATATGCTCTATTGTTTGAAATGGTAAAACAGTATTTTCAACTTCATCTGTTTTTCCATTCCAAAGAAGTTCAACCTCTCTATTATCATTAAATAATAAAAACCTATATTTTTCAGGTAACGGTTTTCCTGATTCAATATATTTTATAATATCTCTTTTTTCATTTTCAGATAAATTCATTGTTTTAATAATAATGCAGAAATAAACAAAAGTAAAGCTATTTTATATATAAAAACTGAATTTTTTAAAAAATCCAGTTATAAACTATATTAGATAAAAGACCAGTAATAAAACCTATAATTAAACCTCCCCAAAATGAAAAAGGGAAAGAATTTAACTTTTTATTTGTTTCATTAGAGCTTTCTTTAATTTCTGCTATTTCTTTTTTATGAGAAGTTGAAGTTCTTGCCATAATTTATATAATTTTATACGCGTCTCGTAAGGCGCTCAAAGTGGCTGTGGGACTAGGATTCGAACCTAGATTAATGGGACCAAAACCCATCGTCCTACCATTAGACGATCCCACAATAGAACTTTATTATCTTAATGTATTTTATTTAAAAAATCAACTATTTCTTTGATTGATAGAAATAATCAATCAAAGCCAATTCAAAAGGAAGCTGTGGAATAGAAGAATACTTTCTCTTATTCTCAGCTTCTAAAAATAGATTTAAAATTATTTTTAAATCTTCTCCTTTAAGCTTTTCAGCCTGTTCTACCATTTTCTGTTTTGTCTCCCCGGTTTCTCCTACCGCAATCTCATCAATTAACCCTCCATTAATTTTTAAAATCAAAAGTTTTCTTAAATAGTTCGTAATTGTCTTACTAAACTCTTCTAAATTAATTCCTCTTTCAACGTTCTCGTTTAAGTACTTTATCGCCATAGGAATATTCTTTTCAATTAGAAAGTCAGTAAACTCAAAAACAAGAGTTAAATCAACCACTCCCAATATCTCTTTAACATCTTCTATTTTAATTTCATTAGAAGAAGTAAAATTAAGAATTTGATCAAGTAATCCTTCCGCATCACGCAAAGAACCTTCAGAAGAAGCTGCAATCATTTCTAATGCTTCTTTCTCTACTTTAATATTTTCTTCTTTAGCAATCTCTTCTAATTTAGAAACTATTTCTTTAATGGTTAGCTTATAGAAATCAAACCTTTGACACCTAGAAGCAATAGTAGAAATCATCTTGTGTGCTTCTGTGGTTGCAAGGATGAACACAACGTATTCTGGTGGCTCTTCTAATATCTTCAAAAGAGCATTAGCAGCATCTTTTGATAATTGATGAGCTTCATCTAGAATTATTACCTTGTACTTTAATAGGTTGGGTTTGTATCGTATAGAATCTCTAAGAGATCTAATATCGTCTATTCCTCTATTAGAGGCAGCATCTATTTCAATAATATCAACAGCACTTCCTTTAGTTATTTCTAAACAAGAAGTGCATTCATTACATGGTTCAAAACCTTTTCGGTTTTGACAGTTTATTGCTTTCGCAAAAAGACGAGCCATGGTTGTTTTTCCTGTTCCCCTATAACCAGAGAATAAATAGGCGTGAGCAATCTTACCAGACTCAATTTCATTTTTTAGAGTTTGAATAATATGACTTTGAGCCGTAAATTCGTTAAATCCCTGTGGACGATATTTTCTATACAAAACTTGATTCATATTTCTATTCTACTATGCTTGAAATTAAAAATCAACCTACAAAAATATTGAAAAAATATTTTTTTCTGCTAGGATGAATTTGGTAAAAAATGACTACAAAACAAATCTCTGCAAGACTACTTTCTCTTCCGCTCGTAGATCAAAATCTGACAATTGATCCTGAGAAAATAGTTAGCGCCAGTACCAGTGTTAAACTTAATGATAAAGTGTTGATTACGACCTTTATCGAAAGAGAAAGTGGAAGCGATCCGTCCTATCTAAAAACTATTCCCTACGATCTCGGCACTCTTTATTCGAAAGAAAAAGCTCATTTAGAAACCTTCTTGCTCTTGGCAAAAAACGGTTCTATAGAGCCATCTATCATTAATACTGGCAACGGGCAGATAACATGGTTAGTTTTAAAAAACACTAACTAAAACACCTCTTATTTAGAATAAGGGGTTTTGTTATAATATTGACAAAACACTTTAATTATGTTATTTTAATAACGGTAAAAAATGGCGAATTTCGAAGTAACTGATGACTCTTTTTCTTTCAAAATTGAGTCTAAGTGGTACAATAAAACAAAAAAACTTCTTAACTCCTTAAGAAAAGAAGAATATTCTGTTTTTGTTAGCTATACCTCTTATGTCGAAATTGATGATGATTTTCCTCGAACAATGTCTTTTGAAATAAAATCATTAAAAAAAGAAAACTACACAATGAGATTTCGTCTAGATCTTTGCGACGATGTAAGCACGAACCTTCTTAGGAAAGTTGTAGCTTTTTATAGGCTGACACGAAAACAAAATGTTGTTATAGAAGCAACTGCTAACGATGGTCGGATAACCTTCAAAGTAATCCTTCCCGAAAACGTAAGACCCTCTAGTTAATACTAGAAACCGTGGGTCTTTTTTATATAAACATTGAAAAAAGATTTTAATCGTGTTATTTTAAGAACGGTTAAAATGGCAAATTGCGAAGTAACTGATGACTCTTTTTCTTTCAAGATTGAGTCTGCGTGTGATAGGATAAAAAAATTTCTTAGCTCGTTTAAAGAAGAAGGATATTCTATTTCAGTTAGCTATACTCCTTACTTTGAAACTTACGATGATCTCACTCACAAAAGCATAGAAG
>JAQVBN010000027.1:3332-7038 GCA_028690275.1 Minisyncoccota bacterium
ATTGAGTCTGCGTGTGATAGGATAAAAAAATTTCTTAGCTCGTTTAAAGAAGAAGGATATTCTATTTCAGTTAGCTATACTCCTTACTTTGAAACTTACGATGATCTCACTCACAAAAGCATAGAAGTAAAAACATTGGCTTTTGAAATGAATCCATTGGACGAAGAGAAAACTGGCGGAATAATTTATTTCGACACTGACAACATAAGCATGGACTTTTTTACGAAAATTATGGCTTTCCATGAACTGACACAAAAAGAAAATGCTGTTGTAAAAGCAACTATTAACGATGGTTGGTTAACTTTCAAAGTAACTCTTCCCAAAAACGTAGAGACCCTCTAGTTAATACTAGAAATCGTGGGTCTTTTTTTTATTCAAAAAAACTTGAAATAATATCTTTTTATGTTAGTATGACCTTGGTAAAATGACAACCGAAGAAGTGATTTTTGACCCTGATTTTGTTTTATACAAAACAGGGATACCCTTTTCGGAATTAGACAAAGATTTAATTAATTTTATAGAAAACAACTCTAATGTTCGTGTACACATTAACAGCGAACAAAAAGAACTGATTTTCTTCATTCCAGAAACCATTTTCCAAAAACACTTTAACATAGAAGGTGTTTCAAAAAAAATCCTAAAACTATTCTGTAAAAATGCACATCTAAATGGATTAAAAACAATCCTTAAATGTGACGAGAATGGAAATCTTTGGATAACCTTCGAAGTCAATCACAAAATGATCAAAGACGCAGAGTTTATTATAAAAAATTATACTGTGTCAATAACTCCAAGAACCTTTTCCTTTGCAACCACAGAAAGACTTAGAGACTGCCTAGACTTTTCTCCCAAAGAAAGATATTCTATGTGTCATGATTTTCATGACGGACAGAATGTGTTAATTTTTAGAGCAAAAAATTCAAAGCGTCCAATAAACGGAGTGTTTTTCTCAATCCGCCATCTACCAGAAAAATCAAGCCTTTACAAGCTTTATGTGGAAATGCAAAAAGAAAATTCTTCCCTACAATTAACTGCCAAAGTTGATAAAGACGGAAGAGCTTGTTTCACGTTTGAAATTTGTGAAAACGTAGGACCCTCTAGCTAATACTAGAAATCGTGGGTCTTTTTTTTATACAAAAACCTTGAAATAATATCTTTTTGTGTTAGTATAAAAAACGGTAAAAATGTACTGCTACGAAAACATTGAAATTAGCCCCACGTCCCTTTCTTTTACCACCAAAAAAGACAGAGTCCTTGATTTTGTTAAGAGGGTGGAAAAAGGAGATGTCTCAATCACGGCATGCAAACACTTCTTTTCAAGAAGTGAAGAAGATCTTCTTCTTAAATTATCGGATCATAAAACTGAATCGATACACCTTTCAATCGAAGAATTGCCACAAGAAAACCTTGATGCTTTCTACGAAGCAGCAAACAAAAAAAATGCTGTCATTAAATTGACTTCTGAAGAAAGAGAAAACGGTATAATAAAACTGACTTTCACAATCGTCAATTGATACTGAAAACGTAAGACCCTCTAGTTACTACTAGAAATCGTGGGTCTTTTTTTATACAAAAAAACTGAATATAAATTCAGTCATGAGGACTCTTTTTTTCCCAAGCAATTGTCGAAATAATCAAGCTAACGAATGCTAAAACAACACCCGTTCCAAGATTAATTACTCCAAATATTCCTAGATAAAGAAAAGTAGCGAATCCTATCATTCCAATAGTGGAAATAAACGAAAGAACAAACGACATTTTTTAAAACCTCTGCGTAGAGACTAACAAAATATACAATACCTTGTCAATAAATCTATTACCTATTGGTTATTGACAATTAATAGTAATTAATTTGACAAAAAAAATAAATAAGATATTATTATCTTAATGATTTTTAAAACCGGTACAACTTGTTGTTGCTGTCTAACTCTTTAAAAGAGGCTGGTTTTTAATTAATATAAATAACTACATGCATCAACCTCTTTAAACAGAGGTTTTTTCTTAATTATATTTAAACACATATGAAAACAATACTTGATTTAATAGGTAATACTCCCCTAATAAACATAGAAGATAACATCTTCGCTAAAATGGAAGGATTTAATTTAACTGGCTCTATCAAAGATCGAACTGCTCTCGCTATGATTGAGGCAGCGGAAAAAGAAGGAAGATTAAAAAAAGGTGACGAAATTGCTGAAGCTACTTCTGGAAATACTGGAATAGGATTAGCAATGATTTCCGCAATTAAAGGATATCATCTTTCTGTTATCGTTCCTGAAACTACGGCAGAAGAAAAACTTAAAATGATCTTAACTTACGGAGGAAGTATTGTAAAAACTCCTAATGAAAGATTTAGAGAACCAATTATTAAAGAATTAAAAGAAAGAGAAAAGAACGGTGAAATTGTTTTTCTAAACCAATATGAAAATGAGAATAATGCAAAGGTGCATTATGATAAAACAGCAGAAGAAATCTTGTGTCAGATGAAAGGAAAAGAAATCAACTACTTTGTTGCTGGAATAGGAACCGGTGGAACTATTACCGGAGTTTCTAAAAAACTAAAAGAACACTTCCCTAATATGAAAACCATTGGAGTTCAACCAATGAAAGGAACTATTATCGAAGGATTAAAATCCTTAAAAGACGGATACATCCCTCCTGTCTTAGATCTAAATACTATTGATGAAATTATTGATTTGGATCCTGAAGAATCTGTTAAGGGAAGAAACTATCTTGCTAAAAAAGGATTACTAGTTGGTCTAAGCTCTGGAGCTGCCTTTCAAACAATTAAGAACTTAAAATTAGAAGGAAATATCGTTACTATCTTCCCTGACCGAGGAGAAAGGTATTTAAAATAATTAATATCTAAGATATAATAAAAATATGATTAAATTATACAATACTCTTACAAAAAAAATAGAAGAATTTAAACCTATCGAAGAAAGAGAGGTTAGGCTATATACTTGTGGACCTACTGTCTATTGGTTTGCCCATGTTGGAAACCTAAAAACATATATCTTTGAAGATGTTCTAAAAAGAGTTTTAGAATACAACGGATACCATGTAAATCATGTGATGAATCTTACAGATGTGGGACACTTAACTTCTGATCAAGATTCAGGAGAAGATAAATTGGAAAAAGGAGCTGCAAGAGAAAACAAAACTGTTCTTGACATTGTTGAATTCTATACCAAACACTTCTTAGAAGATATTACAAAGTTAAATATTGAATTCCCTGACAAGATTATCAAAGCAACGGAAACTGTTCCTGAACAAATAGAATTAATTAAAATCTTAGAAGATAAAGGGTATACTTACAAAACTTCTGACGGTGTTTATTTTGATACTTCTAAGCTAAAAACTTACGGAAGACTTTGGGGTGAAAAAGAAAAAACTGACTTCAGGTCTAGAATTGAAGAGAACGAAGAAAAGAAAAGTCCAGCTGACTTTGCTCTTTGGAAATTCTCTCCAAAAGATATTAAAAGACAAATGGAATGGGCTTCACCTTGGGGTATTGGTTTTCCGGGATGGCATACAGAATGTGTGTCTATTGCATTAAAATATTTAGGAATTCCTTTCGATATTCATTGTGGAGGTATTGATCATATTTCTATTCACCACACAAATGAAATTGCTCAAGCAGAAGCTGCTTACGGAAGCCTTCTTGCCAACTACTGGATGCACGGAGAGTTTCTTGTGGTTAAAG
>JAQVBN010000028.1 GCA_028690275.1 Minisyncoccota bacterium
AATATATAATCCTTTAAAAATTCAAAAAGATTTAAACGATAATTCTCTTGTTTTAAAATTAATTTATAATGATTCAAAATTCCTTTTTACGGGAGATTTAACTTCAAACCTTGAAGATGATTTGGTTAGATCTTTTGATTTAGAAAGTGATATTTTAAAAGTTGGCCATCATGGGTCTAAATATTCTACTAGTGAGGTTTTTCTAAAAGCAGTTTCTCCTAATTGTGCTGTGATTTCTGTTGGACAAAATAATTATGGACATCCCGATGAAGGAGTTTTAAAGTTACTTGATAATAACGGGGTTAGGATTTTAAGAACAGATTTAGATGGAGATATTGTTTTTCATTGTAACGAAGATGGTATTTTTCTTGAAAAATAATTTTTAAAGAAGTATAATAAATTAAAGATTATTAATTAAATTAAAAAATATGAACGGATTTGTAAACAACATAGAAAAAGAAACTTTAGAAAATGAAAATTTTCGTAAAGTTATTTATACTGCTAAACATATGCAGCTTGTTTTAATGTCTCTTCTTCCAAACGAAGATATTGGAATGGAGGTTCATGAAAACGTAGATCAATTTTTTAGAATTGAAGCTGGCTTTGGAAAAGTGATTATTGATGGTGAAGAACATGAAATATCAGATGGTTCTAGTATTGTTATCCCAGCTGGAAGCAATCACAATGTTATTAATTTGTCTCCAACAGATAAATTAAAACTTTACACTATTTATTCTCCAGCTAATCATCCTGATGGGAAAATCCATCAAACAAGAGAAGAGGCTATGGCTGACGAGGAAGATCACGCTTGATTTTTAATTTAAAATTAGTATAATTTAATTGCTTCGCTCATTAAAAGTTTTCTGAACACTTTTTCTTTGGAATTCTTTTTCTTTGATTGCTTTGGCATTTGAAGTAGGAAATCCACTAGAATTTTTACAGAATTTCTTTATTTTGAGCGGAGCATTAAAAAAGGCTATTTTCATAGTCTTTTTTAGTACATAAAAAACCCCTTCTGAGGGGTCTTTGAATATTATTTTTCCTTAGCCAAAGCCTTTATGCATTTAGCACAAGCCATGATTCTTTTTCCTGCGAATTCTTTATAAGAATCTTTAGTTACATCACTTGGAATAGTAACCCATTGTAAGTTAGGGTATTTTCTTTCCTTTGGTGTAGGATTATATTTTGAAATCAGCTTTTTGTATTGTCTACCCATTGCTGACTTCTTTTCACAAATTTTGCATATTTTTGCCATATATTAATATATATAGCAAAAAATAGAATAATTGCAAGTCTTTTTAAAAAACTTTAATTATGGTAATATTTTAATATGGATATTCAAATAATTATAGTTAGTTTTATTGTTTTAATTTTATCAATTGTTATTCATGAGATTTCTCATGGAAGTATGGCTAATCAGTTAGGGGATAATACTGCTAAAAATCAGGGAAGGTTAAGTTTAAACCCATTAAAGCACATTGACCCAGTAGGAACGATTATGCTTCCCCTGTTTTTATTCTTTATTAGCTCTCCTATCCTTATTGGATGGGCGAAACCAGTTCCAGTTAATTTTAATAATTTAACCGACAAAAAGTGGGGAGAGCTTAAAGTTTCTCTTGCTGGTCCCGGAGCTAATTTAGCTATTGCTCTTGTTTGTGGTCTTTTAATTAGATTTTTGGCTCCGATATTTCCAGAAAGTCTTATTTTAATTTTATCCTTAGCGGTAATTTATAATATTTTATTAGCTTTGTTTAATTTAATTCCAATTCCACCATTAGATGGTTCTCACATTTTACTTAGCTTTGTAAAGGATTATAAGATTCAAGATTTTTTATATAGATTTGGCTTCTTTATCCTTATTTTTGTTTTATTTTTTACTCCGATTTTAGATTTTCTTTATTACTTAACACTTAATTTGTCTAACTTTATAACGGGAGGAATTATATTATGATCAGTAAACAAATTTATTCTATTGCAATTTTAGTGGGTTCGATTATTGGTGCTGGATTTTTCGCCCTTCCAGCAATTGCTACCAAAACAGGAATTTTAGTTATGGCTCTTTATTTAATCTTTGGGGGATTATTTGTAGCTATTATTCACTTAATGATGGCTGAAATTTCTTTAAAATCTCCTGATAATAAAAGACTTCCTGGTTTTTCAAAATTATATCTGGGGCAAAAAGGAGAAAGGGTGGCTCTCTTTTCAAATATTTTTGGGTTAATTGGTTCTATATTAGCCTTTATTGTCCTAGGAGGAGATTTTCTTTCAATCATTACAGGACTTGATCCTTTTTATGCTACTTTGATTTATTTTGCTCTTGGGGCCTTGATGATAATCTTTGGAATAAGGATAGTCTCAAAAGTAGAATTTTATGGAGTAATTTTATTTCTTGTTCTTTTATTATTAATTTTTTTCAATTCTTTCGGGTTCATAGATTTGTCTAATTTAAATATTTTAACAAATCCAGAATTTCTTTTTCTGCCTTATGGCCCTATATTATTTTCTCTTTGGGGAATCTCTATTGTTCCTGAGGCCGAAGAATTGTTAGGAGAAGGTAAGAAAAGTTTAAAAAAGATTATTTCAATTTCTTTTTTGATTTGTATAATAATTTATTCTCTTTTTGTCTTTCTTGTTTTGGGAGTTTGTGGAACAAATGTTACGGAAGCTTCGTTAGATAGTTTGGGAATGTTTTTAGGAAATAATGTTGGGGTTATAGCAATTATGTTTGGTATTTTAACCACCTTTACTTCTTTTATCACAACAGGATTAACACTTCAAAAAGTTTTATGGTTTGATTTAGGATTAAAGAAAATTACGGCAGATGTTCTTGTGTGTGGAGTTCCGATCATTTTATTCTTATTAGGAATTAATAGTTTTATGGGAGTTATTTCTTTTGTCGGAGGGCTTTTCTTTGGAATAGACGGACTTTTAATTCTTTTAATATATGCTAAAGTTAATAGAGAGAAACGATTTTTAGCTTATCCTTTTATTCTTTTATTTATATTAGGAGCTGTTTATCAGATAATTAATTTTATTTAAAGAACATGTCATTTCTTATAATCATTTCAGTTTTTGTAGTCTCTTGTATTGTAATTTATTTCGCAGGAGAGTGGGTTGTTGATGGAGTAATGAGTGTAGCCAAATATTTAGGTTGGAAAGAGTTTGTGCTATCTTTTTTGGTTATGGCTTTTTTTGGTTCTTTGCCTAATTTGTTCGTTGGAATTACTTCCGCTTTTCAAGGTATTCCAGAATTATCTTTAGGGGACATTATTAGTGGTAATATAATTGATCTTACTCTTGTTTTGGCCCTGCCAATTCTTTTAACAGGAAGAGCTATTTTAACTGAAAGTAGGACGATCAATATGACTTTGTTTTTCACCATGGGAGCAATAACACTTCCTTTAATTCTTTCTCTTGATGGTTTATTGTCTCGAGTAGACGGAATAATTTTGATCTTCTTTTACTTTACTTATATCTTTTGGCTTTTTGCTAAAAAAGAAAGATTTATTAAAATATATGATAATGATTGTGAGCCCAAAAAAGATTTAGGAAAAGCTTTTCTAGCTTTCATTCAAAATATTTTTAAAACTTTAGCAGGAATTGTTTTAATTTTAATTGCTTCTCAAGGAATTGTTTGGGCAGCTCAAGGAGTGGCAGAAGGATTAGCAATGCCAGTTATTTTAGTGGGAATATTTATTGTTAGTTTTGGTAATGCGGTTCCAGAGCTTTATTTTACCCTTAAATGTTCTCAAAAGCAGAATTGTTATATGCTTTTGGGGAATATTATGGGGTGTGTTATTATTCCAGCAACCCTTATTCTAGGTATTGTAACTTTAATTAATCCTATTACTATTAATAATTTAGATAACCTTGCGGTCGCGAGAGCTTTCTTATTTATTGCTTGCTTATTCTTCTTTATCTTTGGGTTAAGCGGAAAGAAAGTTTCAGTAAAGGAGGCTTGGGTCTTGGTTGGGGTTTATGTCGCGTTTATAATCTCAGAAATTATTATTAGTTTGTAATTAATAAAGTATTGACGAACATTTAAAAACTTGTTAAGATATCGTTGTTATTCAAATTAAACTTATTAGATATACATTATGTTAGCCGTAATCAAAACAGGAGGAAAACAATATATTGTGACACCTGGAAAGAAAATCAAAATTGAAAAGTTAGAAATAGAAGAAGGGAAGGATGTAACTTTTGAAGAAGTATTGCTTATCAATGACGAAGGAAAGACAGTTATAGGGGAGCCTACCATTAAAGGAGCTACTGTTTCTGGAAAGGTTTTAAAACAAGACAAGCACAAAAAGCTTATCATCTTTAAACATAAAGCTAAAAAAAGATATAGTGTTAAAAAAGGACACAGACAACCATTTACAGAAGTAGAGATTTCAGAAATCAAATCAAAGTAAATAAAAAACCCCTTTAATAGGGGTTTTAGTTATTAAAATTGAATATCTATATCATTGCCTCCCATTTGAGGAGCACTTTCTCCACCTTCGCTATATTCCATTCCAGTTCTTTCTAAGTTTCTAAAACTTGATTTGTTTGAATCAAAGAATAGTTCTAATTTTCCAATAGGTCCATTTCTATGCTTTGCAATAATAATATCGGCAATTCCTTTTCTTGGAGTATCTTTTCTGTAAACTTCTTCTCTATAGATAAAGAGAACAACATCAGCATCTTGTTCAATAGAACCAGAGTCTCTTAAATCAGATAATTTAGGAATACTTGGAGTTCTTGTTTCAACGGCTCTTGAAAGCTGTGAAAGAGCTAATACAGGAACGTTTAATTCTCTAGCTAAACCTTTTAATTGCCTAGAAATTTCGGTTATTTGTTGAACTGATCCAATATTTTTATTCGATGGTTCTATTAATTGTAAATAATCAATAACAATTAATCCTAATCCATGTTGTGATTTTAATCTTCTAGCCATAGCTCTCATTTGAAGGACAGTCATAGAAGAAGTGTCGTTGATAAAAATAGGAGCATCGGATAAGGTTCCTAAAGCGTGTTGTATTTTAATAAAATCATTATTTTCTCCAGAAGAGGATAAAGTTCCTTGTCTAATTTTCCAAGCATCTACATTAGCTTCAGAACTAATCATTCTATCTACTAATTGATCGTTAGACATTTCAAGAGAAAAGAAACCAATTGGAAGTTCGGTCTTTAAAGCTACGTTCTTTGCAATATCAAGAGCCAAACTAGATTTACCCATAGAAGGTCTAGCAGCTAGAATTACCAAATCAGAATTTTGTAAACCAGATAGATAGTTGTCTATTTCATAGAAACCAGTACTAACTCCTCTCAACCTTCCTTCTTTATTAGAAATCTTTTCCATTCTTTCAAAAGCTTCTTTTAAACAAGGTTTAATGGAAGTAAAAGCTTGAGTCATACTTTTCTGTGTGATCTCGAAAATCTTTCGTTCAGCGTTGTCTAAGAGGTCCTCAGACTCTTTTTCTTCCTCGTATCCAGAGAGGGAAATATCTTGACCAATAGAAATTAAATCTCGCAAGATTCTTTTCTTTTGAACAATTTTACCATAAGTCATGACGTGACTAGCAGTTGGAACAATATTGATCAACTCTGTTAAATAGGCAGTTCCTCCTAATTTCTCTAAAAGATTTTTACTCTTAAGTTTTGAGGAAACGGAAACAATATCTATTGGTTCTCCTTCGGAAAAAAGTTCTTCTAAAACTCTGTATAAATCTTCGTGTTTTTTGTGATAAAAGTCTTCAGGTCTTAAAAAATCAGCCACTTTAATGATGGCGTCTTTATCAAGCATAAGAGAACCCAAAACACTCATTTCGGCTTCCGAATCATGAGGGGGAACTTTGTTGTTTGCAAAATCATTTGTCATCGATTATAATGATAGCATATTATAATAATTTTTCAATAAAAACTCATGAAAGTTGGATTTATTTGTTTTCATTCCTTTGTGAATCCGGGAGGAGTAAAAAATCACATTTTAGAACTATCACAAGAATTTGAAAGAAGGGGAATTGAAACAAAAATAATTGTTCCTCGAAGAAAGTTTAATGAAAAATATGGTAAGAATGTAATCATTTTAGGAACTTCTTTTCCTTTTAATGTTGGGGGGACTCAAGGAGATTTTTGTATGAATTTTAACCCTTTTTCTATTTACAAAGTTTTAGAAAAAGAAGAATTTGATGTTTTGCATTTTCATAATTTTATCATCCCTTCGGCTTGGCAGATTTTAGAAAGAGAGAAAGGATTAAAAAATCCTCCATGCAATGTTTTAACTTTTCATGCTAATTTAGATGGAATGCCTTTGTTTGGACATATTCCATATTTCTCAAAAATATTTGTAAGGAAGTTAAACGATAAGATGGACGGAGTGATTGGAGTGGCTGATTTGATTTTAAGAATGTTTAAAGGATTCAAAAAACCGAAACAAGTTATTCCTAATGGAATTAATTTAAATAAGTTTAATCCTAACGTAAAAGGATTTAAGAGGTTTGATGATGGAAAGATAAATATTCTTTTTGTGGGAAGAATAGAAGAAAGAAAAGGGTTAATCTATTTACTAGACGCTTTTAGAATTCTTCAAGAAAAGCATGATAATCTAAGGTTGATTGTTGTTGGAGATGGTCCTCTTAAAAAAGATTGCGAGCAATTTGTAAAATGTAGTGACTTGAAAGACGTTGTTTTTGTAGGGCAAACAGGGGAAGATATACCTAGATATTTTAACAGTTGTGATATTTTTTGTAGCCCAGCCATATATGGAGAAAGTTTTGGAATTGTTCTTTTAGAAGGAATGGCTTGCAAGAAACCAGTTTGTGGATTTAGTAATTTAGGATACAAAGAATTATTACAAGGAACAAAAGGAGAGTCATTTTTAGCAGAACCAAGAGATTCAGTAAAGCTTGCCTCTATT
>JAQVBN010000029.1 GCA_028690275.1 Minisyncoccota bacterium
ACAATAATTCGGTTAAGGTTAATGAAGAGCAATTGGGTTTTTCTGAATTTGAAAAGGATGAGGAGACTAATTTAAATCCAAAATACGACTTAGACAAATTAATTGTTGGACCTTTTAATGAAATGGCCTATGCTGCCGGAGAAGCTATTTTAGAAAATCCTGGAGAAGCATACAATCCTCTTTTTGTTTATGGAGGTGTTGGACTAGGAAAGACACATTTAATTCAAGGGGTGGGGAATAAAATTAAAGAAAAGTATCCGAATCAAAAAATTAGATATTTTCCTGCCGAAAAAATGATCACAGATGTTGTTAATAGTATTAGAGAGAATAAAATGGAAGAGTTAAAACAAGAGTTTGCCTCCATTGATGTCTTGATTATTGATGATATACAATTTATTTCTGGAAAAACAAAAACTCAAGAGGAGTTTTTTCATATCTTCAATGCTTTGTATCAAAACAATAAACAAATCATCTTGTCTTCTGATAAGCATCCGGGGTCAATTCCTACACTAACAGATAGATTGAGGTCTAGATTTGAAGGGGGAATGATTGCTGACGTAGGAATGCCCGATCTTGAAACAAGAATTGCTATTTTGAAACAAAAATCAGAAGAAAAGGGGCTCAATATTTCTTTTGAAGCTCTTGAATATATTGCTTCTAATATTCAGAAAAATGTACGAGAATTAGAAGGGGCTTTGAATAAAATTTTGATTATCGAAAAGATAAATAAAAGACCTTCTACTTTAGAAGATATTAAAAAGCAATTAAAGAACATAATTAGTGTTAAAACAAAAGTAACTACTCCAGAGAAGATCATTGAAGCGATTATTGATTTTTACAATCTTCAGGATCAGAATCTTTTTATGTCTTCAAGAAAGAAAGAATATTCAAAACCAAGACAATTATCAATGTTTTTGCTTAAAAAAGAATTAAAATTATCTTATTCAGTTATTGGAAGAAAGTTTGGTGGGAAAGACCATACCACCGTCATGCATTCATGTTCTCTTATAGAAAAAGAATATGATGAAAACCAAAAATTTAGCCAAGAAGTAGACATGATCCTTCAAAGGATTTATAGTGAATAAAAATATTTATAAAATAAATAAAAAATTATGAAATTAACCATATTAACACACGAGCTTAAAAAAGGTTTGAATTATACAGAAAGGTTAACAGGAAGAAATCTAACCTTGCCTATTTTAAATAATGTTCTTATTGAGGCTTTGCCTAATTTTTTAAAGATATCTTCTACTGATTTAGAGACTGGGATTGAATGGTGGGGTTTATGTAAGACAGAGGAAGAGGGAAAGATTACTATCCCTGCAAAAATATTAGCTCAAGTAGTTAATAATATTTCTGATGAGAAAATTGAAATAGAAGATAAAAACGATACTCTTTTTATTAAAACAGCTAGTTTTAAAACTCAAATTAAAGGATTTACGGCAGATGATTTTCCTATCATCCCACAATTCTCTAAAGAAGATTTTATCGAAATAAGTGCTCAGGAATTAAAAGAGGGGTTATCTGACGTTGTTGATATTGCTAGCATGTCTCAAATCAGACCAGAAATATCAGGAATTTATTTTGTCTTTAAAAAAGACCTTGTTAATTTAGTGGCGACTGACAGTTTTAGATTGGTTGAGAGAACTATTAAGTCAAATAACTATAAAAACTCTTTTACAGATGAGGTTAAATTTATTTTATCTCAAAAAACAACCAAAGAAGTTATTAACATCCTTCAAGAAAATGTTGGTTTGGTTAAAATATATTATTCAGAATCTCAAATTTTATTTGAAACTAGTTTGAATGAAGTTGATCATCCAGAAATTAATTTAATCTCAAGACAAATAGAAGGAAACTATCCTGCATACAAAGAAATAATTCCAAAAGAATATAAAACAAGAATTATTATCGACAAAGAATCCTTAACTAAGCAAATTAAATTAGCAGGATTGTTTGCAGGAAAGATTAATGAAATTAAAATTAAAAACGATAAAAAGGGATTGGAGATTTTAAGTAGAGATTTAGATTTGGGAGAAAATAGTTCAACCCTTGAAGCTATTGTTGATGGAGATGATACAGAAATTTCCTTCAATTACAAATTTGTTTTAGATGGTATAAATCGTGTTAAAACAAAGAATGCAGTTTTGGAACTGCAAGGTAATTCTGGGGCAGGAGTTATTAGGGACGAAGAGGGTATCGATTATATTTATGTAGTAATGCCAATTAAGAAATAAAAAAAGAGCGCTTAATGCGCTCTCTTTTTTTATTCTTTGATTCCGTCTAAATTAACGTCGTAAATAATTTGATTTGCGATTAGTTTGTAATTAATAAGATCTTCTTGGTTTAACCATAGACTGATTTCTCTTTCAGCTTCTTCTGGCTTGTCTGAGCAATGAATAAGATTTCTTACCGCTCTTCCATCAACATTTGAAAGTTCATATGAATCAATAGTATAGTCTCCTCTAATTGTTCCAACTTCAGATGTTAATGGTTCTGTTCCACCAACTATTTTCTTAACTATTTGAACAGCACTATTTCCTTCAAGAACTAAAAACAATACTGGAGAGCAAGTCATATATTTTACAAGTGCTCTGATAATATCTTTTCCGTATTCAATAGCAGATTTTTCTATAGGAAGATTGTTTTCCCCTCTATTTTTAATAGTGATTTGTCCTTTTGCCTCAAACCAAACATCATCTTTGTCGTAATGTTTCCAGCACTTTTCTTCGTCGGCGTAAGCAAACTTCATGGTTACTATCTTCAAACCAGTACGTTCAAATCTTTTAATAATTTCACCTAAAAGTGATCTCTGTACTCCATCAGGTTTAATGATTACAAATGTTCTTTCTGTTTTTGCCATATTATTTTTCTTTATTTAATTTATCTTAAGTAATTAATAGCATAAGTAATGAATTCGTTCCAGATAGGTCCAGCAACCGATGTTCCCAGAGCGTTGTTTTGCATAGAAGAATTATCATTATTACCAGACCAAACCCCTACGGTTATTAAGTCACAAGTTCCCATAGTCCAACCGTCAACAAGATCTTGAGTGGTTCCAGTTTTTACAGCTACTTTATAACTAGGAATATATAAAAGAGAATTCCAACCGAACATAGGAGCTCTTGCGGCGTTATCTGACAAAACATCCATCATTGTTTCAGCAACTTCAGAAGAAATAACCTTTCTAGGAGTATTTGAATTTTTGAAAATTATATTTCCATTAGAATCTTCTATTTTCAAGATGCTAACAGGAGGAACATTATATCCACCATTTGCAAAAACAGAATAGGCGGCGGTCATGTCAAGAAGATGAACTTCTCCTCCTCCAAGAACCAATGCTGGTCCATAATATGAAGGGGTTTGATTTAAGGTGGTAATTCCCATCTTTGTTGCCAGCTTAACAGTATCGTCGATTCCAGCTAAGTTTAAAATAACTTTAACGGCAGGAATATTTAATGATTGATTAAGGGCAGATCTTAAGGTGATCCATCCTCTAAACTTTCCATCATAATTTTGTGGAATATATTCTTCGTCTCCATAATAACCAAAATTTGTATATTCATCTTTAACAAGGGTGGTGTCAGGATTGTATCCTTTAATAAAGGCTTCGGCATATGCAAAAGGTTTAAAGGAAGATCCTGGTTGTCTATTTCCTTGAGTAGCTACATTAAAAGAGGGAACAAATTTACAATCATTTACAGGGTCGCAACCTTCTGGATATGATTCTGCGTAAGGATCAGCTGATCCTACCATTGCTAAGATTTCTCCTGTTTGGGGATCCATAGCAACAAGAGCTGAGTTGTAGGTTTTGTAAACAATTGAGTTTTGAGCAACTTTTTCTTTAACAATTTCTTCTGCTTTTTCTTGAAGATTATAATCTAAGGAAGTATATATTTTTAATCCTTTTGTTTCTAGAAAATCTCTTCCATAAGTCTCTTCTAGTTGTTGTTGTACGTAAGTTACAAAGTGAGAGGCTTTTGTTTTTGGCTTTTGATTAAAAACAATTTCTATTTGAGATATTTCTTCAGCTTCTTCTTCTGAGAGGTATCCTTCCGCAGCCATTCTACTTAACACATAGTCTTTTCTTTCCATAAGTTTTTCGACATGGCTACCATATGGAGAATAGTAAGAAGGTAATTGAACTATGGCTGCTAAGGTAGCAGCTTCTTCAGTAGTAATTTCTTTTAATGGTTTTTGAAAATAAGTATTAGCAGCTTCTTCGGCTCCATAGATATTAATTCCAAATGGAACCTGGTTTATATACCATTCTAAAATTTGATCTTTATCATATCTTCTATCAAGTTCAATTGCTAAAATTATTTCTTTAATTTTTCTAGTTGCGGTTTTTTCCTTAGATAAAAAGGTAGACCTAATCAATTGTTGATCTAAAGTTGAAGCTCCTTGTGAAAGGGAAATAGTTGTTAAGTTAATTTTAATAGCCCTTAAGATTCCCTTTAAATCAATACCATAATGGGTGTAAAAATCAGCATCTTCTGTAGAGATAATGGCATCTTTTAAGTTTTGTGGAATATCTTCTAGTTCTACATATTTTCTTTTTTCTTCACCATAAATACTCGACAAAAGAACTTCTCCTGTTCGATCATAGATGTTAGTATTTTGGTTCATACTTATTTCATTAAATACTTCCGGCCTAGGGAAGTCTTTAATTACAAAGAAAACAAAGATAAAACTTGCTCCAATGCAGATTAGAATAAAGATGAATAAAAATTTTGTTAATGACTTTAAACTTCTTTTTTTATTTTTCATATTAAATAAGAATAAGCTATGGCCAGAGCAAGTGCGTCGGCAGCATCGTCTGGTTTGGGAATCTTTTCGAGATTAAGTAGACGTTGAACCATTTCCTGTACTTGTCTTTTTTGAGCTCTTCCATATCCTGTCACTGCCATCTTAACTTGAGGGGGAGTAAATTCAAAAATAGGAATTTTTGAATTAGCTATTGTTAAAAGTAATACGCCCCTTGCTTGGCTTACAGGAATTATGGTTTTTTGATTTTTAAAGAAATATAATTTTTCGATAGAAACAGCGTCGGGTTTAAATTCTTTAATAATACTTTTTAGCTCAGAATGGATACTTATTAATCTTTCTTCGTCTTTTGTGTTGGGTGGAGTTATTATGGCTCCATAATGTAAACAACTCAATTCGTCTTGAGTTGTTGCTTCAATAATTCCAAAACCTGTTGTTGCCGTTCCTGGATCAAGCCCTAATATTTTCATTAGTCGTTTAGATTATAATAAAAGTCTTTAACGTCTTCAGATTCATCAAGAGCTTCAAAGAGTTTGTAATTTTTTTCTTTGTCGGCATCTATTTTTTCTTTAGCAATCCATGAAAGGGAATAGCTATCAATCTTATATCCCATTTCTTCAATATTTTTTCTTACTTTATCAAAGTCTTCTATTTTAGTTTCTACAACAAAAACATCATCTTCCATAGAAATATCATCTGCTTCAGCACTTATTAAATCAAGTTCTACATCTTCATCGCTTTTTTCTCCTCTCTTAACATTGATCAATCCTTTTCTTTCAAACATCCATTTAAGAGCTCCTGATTCTACTAATTTCCCTCCATTTTGAGCGATGAGTAATTTCATTTCGTTAAAGGTTCTATTCATGTTGTCAGTAATTCCTTCAATCAAAATAGCAACTCCTCCAGGACCATAGGCTTCGAATAAAAACTCCTCTAGGGCATCTCCTTTTAATTCCCCAGTTCCTTTTTTAATGGCTTTATCAATATTATCTGATGGCATATTTTCAGCACGAGCTTTTTCTACAATCATCCTTAGCTTTGGATTAAAGTCTAAATCACCACCACCATCTTTTGCGGCTACAGTAATTTCTTTTGCAAATTTAGAAAAAACTTTGCTTCTTAAAGCATCTTCTCTACCTTTTTTAAATTTAATTGTACTCCAATGTGAATGTCCACTCATGGTTTTATTCTATTATATTTATACTTATATTTCAAGATGTGATCTGCTTTCTTAAAACAACAAGAGTAGTTGCTGAAATGAAAGATATTCCGAGGATTGTTTTTAAAGGAATTTCTTTTTTTGTTTCTGTATTTTCAATTAATGGAGAATTGTTATCTTTTGCTTGAGTTACTTTTTTAATATTAATTGAAGAAGGGGAACCTTCTTCTTTTTCACTGGTTTGCCAAAAATCTTCTATTCTTTCAGCTGTTTGCTTGGTGTCGTTATTTCCAGCAGTCCAACCATTTTCAAAATTAGCTTCGTCGATTAAAAGAGAGTCTTTTTTTAAAATTATTCTCGTTCCTGTATTTTTTAGAGAGCCAGTATAAATCAAATCAGCTTTTATTGTAGGAAGAGTTGAATCATCGGTTCTTTCTAAGAGATAAAAATTATTAGCTTTAATAATTCCTTCTAAAGGAATTTCTTTTTCTCCAATAAAAAGACTATATCCATCAAGAGATATATCTATGTTTGCTTTGTTGTATAATTCAATCCATTCATCGTTTGAATTAGATTTAGTTCCCATCCAAGCGATTTCATTAATTAGAATATCTTGAGCATAGGCAAAATTAAAAGAGAATAAGAGGATAAAAATTATAATATTTGAGATTGTCCTAATGGCCATAACTTTAAATGTTTGCAAGCTTTTTCTGTTACAGTTCTTCCTTTGGGAGTCCTTTGGATAAGTTCTAGTTGCATTAAATAAGGTTCGTAAATGTCTAAGATAGCTCTTTCTTCTTCGTTTGTTGCAGCAGCAAGGGCTTGTATTCCAACTGGCCCCCCATTGAATTTATTTATAATAGTTGATATAATTTTCCTATCTTCCTTTTCTAGACCGAGTTCATCGATTTCTAGAAAATCTAATGATTCTTTGGTGATGTCATAGTTAATAAC
>JAQVBN010000030.1 GCA_028690275.1 Minisyncoccota bacterium
TTTTAAAAGCAATAAGAGAGAAAGTGGAGAATAAGCCGGTAAAGACAGTAGTAAAAAGAAAGAAATAAGCTTTAATCAATTAAAACACACCCTCTCATCGGGTGTGTTTTTTATTGACCAAATTAAAAGAATTAGTTATATTATAAATACTATGAACTCAAAAGAATTAAGAAACAAATTTTTAAATTATTTTAACGAAAGAGGGCATAAAATCATTCCTTCTTCTTCGCTTATTCCAAGCGACAATACAGTTCTTCTAACTACTGCGGGAATGCAACAACTTTCTCCTTATTTATCAGGAGAAAAAGATCCTTTGGTTGATTTTCAAAGTAGACATCTTTGTTCTTGTCAAAAATGTTTTAGAACAGGGGACATAGAAGAAGTTGGAGATGATACTCATCATACTTTTTTTGAGATGCTTGGAAATTGGTCTGTCGGCCAAGACGAAAATGGTTATTTTAAAGAAGGATCTATTGCTTTTGCTGTAGATTTTTTAGTTAATGAGTTGGGTTTAGATAAAAACAGATTACACATAACAGCATTTCAAGGAAACGATATCGTTTCTAAGGACGAAGAAGCGATTGATATTTGGAAATCTCATGGCATTCCAGCAGAACATATTCATGAGTTTAGTGAAAAGGATAATTTCTGGGGGCCAGTTGTTAATGTAGGACCTTGTGGACCATGTTCGGAAATCCATTATGATAGAGGTGAGGCTTATGGCTGTAAGGATTGTGGACCTAATTGTGATTTTTGTAAAAGGTTTGTAGAGATCTGGAACTTGGTGTTTATGGAATACTGCCGAGAAGCAGATGGTACTTACAGAAAGTTAAATCAAACTAATGTTGATACTGGTATTGGTTTCGAAAGGCTTTTATCCATTCTTAACGGTAAGAACTCTTCTTACGAAACTGATTTATTTTTAGATTTAATTTCTGAAATCGAAAAATATTCTAAATTTAAGTATTCAGAAAATAAAGATGCTTTTAGGATTGTGGCTGATCATTTAAGAGGATCTTCTTTCTTAATAGCAGATGGAATTTTACCATCTAATAGTGATCGAGGCTATATTTTAAGAAGACTTTTAAGAAGGATTGTAAGATATGCTAAGATAATTGAATTAGATACTAATCATCTAAGTGATTTAATCGAAGTGATAACTAAAAAGTATAACGATGTTTATCCTGAATTAGAGAAAAACAAAGAAAATATTTTAAGTGTTTTTCAGGCAGAAAGGGATAAATTTGAAAAATCTTTAGAAAAAGGATTAAAAGAATTTGATAAATTACAAGAGATTAAAGCTAGTGATGCTTTCTATATTTATCAAACTTTTGGTTTTCCTATAGAAATGATCAAAGAAGAAGCTAATAAGAAGGGAATAACTATAGACGAAGAAGGTTTTGAAGAAGAGTTTAAGAAACATCAAGAGATTTCTAGAGCAGGAGCAGAGAAAAGATTTGGAGGTGTTGGTTTGAACGCAGGAGAAGCTGAAGCTAAATTACACACAACAACCCACTTAATGCATCAGGCTTTAAGAGAAGTTTTAGGAGAACAAGTTCATCAAATGGGTTCAAATATCGATAGCGAACGTCTTAGGTTTGATTTTTCCTACAATGAAAAACTAACTGATGAGCAAATTAAAAAAGTAGAAGATTTGGTTAATGAAAGAATTAAAAAAGGTTTTATTGTAGAAAAAGAAGTTATGGCTTTAAATCAAGCTTTAGAATCAGGAGCTCTTGCTTTCTTTAAGGAAAAATATCCAGAAGAGGTTAATGTTTATTCAATAATTAATCCAGAAACAAAAGAGATTTATTCTAAAGAGATTTGTGCTGGACCACACGCTCAGTCAGGAGAACAGTTAGGAAAATTTAAGATAGTGAAAGAGTCTAGCTCTGGAGCTAACGTTAGAAGAATAAAAGCAGTTTTAATTTATTAAAAAAATGACCAAAATTATTGATATTATCCCACCTAAATCAAATAAAGATGATGTTGTTAGAGTTGTCAAGAAGGAAGAACTTCAGACAAAAAAGAAACTTCCTAAGATTTTAATTTCTATTCTTGCCTTTATTTTTATTGGTGTTGGGGTTGCTTATTTTGCAGAAGGTAGTGCTAGTGTTGTTATTTTTCCTGTTGTCAGGGATGTTAATTTAGAGGAAACTGTTTATATTGCTGCCGAAAAAACAGAAATTGATTTTGAAAATAATATTCTTCCGGGAGAATATTTTGAGGAAACTTTAAACTTTGAAGATATTTATAACGCTACTGGCTCTGATGACTCTGCCACAAAGGCTCAGGGAGTTATTACGGTTTGTAATGAACATTCTTCCAACACTCCACTTAAACTCGTTAAAAGCACTAGATTTTTATCAGCTGAGGGGGAATTAACATACAAGGCTCTCACAGCATTTACAATTCCTGCGAAGTCTGGAAATATTCCAGGGTGTGTGGACGTTGAAGTTATTGCTGATGAGGCTGGAGATGCTTACAATATAACTTCAGGAACTTTTTCTGTTCCTGGCCTTAAAATTACTGATTATTACACTACTATTTGGGGGGAGTTAAAGAGTGGACAAACAATTGAAGGGGGATCTACATCAACTCAAAGAGTGGTCACAGAAAAAGATATTGCTAAGTCAACAGATTTATTTGAAGATAAGTATTTAGAAGCCGCCAAACAATCATTAGTTTCTAGTTTGGAAGAAGTGGGAACTTACATTTATTTTGACGATGGTTTTAAGCAAGATTTTGATAAGTTCATTGTTCTTGCAAGTGAAGGGGATAAGGTTGAAACTTTTAAAATTAAGGCGACTATTACAACGCGAGTTTTAATTATAAGGAAGGCAGATGTTGATAAATATATAGAAAAGAAACTTCTTTTATCAGAAGAGAACAGAGAATTTGTTCCAAATAGTCTATCAAAAGAATTTACTAGTGCTGAGGGTGATGAAGACGGGACAACTTTACTTCTAAAGGTTTCTGCTCAAACTTATTCTAAGATAAGCGAAGTTCTTATTCTTAATGATGTTAAGGGGCAAGAAATAGAAGACTGTTTAAGTATTTTAAAGAATTTTCCAGAAATAGAGAGTGCCGATGTTACTGCTTCGTTGTTCTGGAAAAATAGGCTTCCTAAGAATAAGGAAAGTATAGATATTCAATTTGATTTTGCAGAATAAAGCAAGCTCTTGAAAAAAGAGATGACTAGTGTTATCATTTTCTTAAGGACGATAAAATAAAATAAGAAACATTTGAATTGGTTTAAGAGCCACTTGACCAAACAGATTTTTTTTGTTATCCTTTCAAGTATCGTAATTATACATGGCAGAAAAAGAACAAAAATTTAAAAAAGACGGCATTATCACAGAAAGTCTTCCTAATGGTTTTTTTAGGGTTCAATTGAACGAAGGAGAAGAGGAAGTTCTGGGACATTTAGCCGGTAAATTAAGAGTAAATAGAATAAGAATTTTACCAGGAGATAGGGTGGTTATTGAAATGACACCATATGACAATAAAAGGGGTAGAATAATTTTTAGAAAAAAATGAGAGTTAAATCTTCCGTTAAAAAAATTTGTAATAATTGTAAAACTGTCCACAGAAAGGGACACGTTTATGTGATTTGTTCAACAAATCCAAAACATAAACAAAGACAAGGATAAGATAAGATTAAAATACATTTATGCCTAGAGTTTTAGGAGTACACATTCCAGACGATAAAAAAATAGAATATTCATTAACCTATGTTTACGGAATAGGAAAGACTTTGTCTAAAAAAATATTAAAAACAGTTGATATTTCTTTGGACAAAAAAGCAAAAGACTTAACACAGGATGAATTAAGTAAAATTAAAGAAGCTGTTGAAGCTCATTATTTAGTTGAAGGAGACTTGAAAAGAGAAGTTATGATGAACGTTAAGAGACTTAAAGATATCAGCTCATGGAGAGGACAGAGACATTCAAAAAGACTTCCAGTTAGAGGACAAACAACAAGAATTAATAGTAGAACTGTTAGAGGAAATAAAAGAGCAACAGTTGGATCGGGAAGAAAAGCAGCTCCTTCACCAAAATAGTGAATGATTTTTTAATACTATGGGAAAAAAACATATAACAACACAAACAAAAGAAGAAATGATTAAAGAGGGCGAGGCTTTGGAAAAGGTTTTAGAAAATGATGCCGAAAGAGTAATTTCAAAAAAGGCAGCAAAAGAAGGAGCACTTTATATCTTTAGTTCATATAATAATACTATTATTACATTAACAGATCAATTTGGTAATGTTTTAGATTCTAGATCAGCAGGAAGATTAGGATTTAAGGGAAGTAAGAAATCTACTCCATTTGCTGCTTCTAAAGTAGCTGAAGCATTGGGACAGATTGCAGAAAAAGCTGGAATTAGAAAAGTACATATTTCTGTTAAGGGAGTTGGTTCTGGAAGAGAATCAGCGGTAAGATCAATTGCAAATCAAGGATTTGAAATATTATCAATTAAAGACACAACACCAATACCACACAATGGTTGTCGTCAAAGAAAACCAAGAAGGTTATAATTTTAGACAATATGATTAAGCAAGCTAAATGTAAAATTTGTAGAAGAACAGGGGAGAAGTTATTCTTGAGAGGAGAGCGATGTTCTTCGGCTAAGTGTTCTTTAATTAAAAGACCTTATGCTCCAGGACAAAAGCCTAAAAGAAGAAAGGCGGGAATCTCTGAATATGGTAGAGAACTTAAGGAAAAGCAAAAAATTAAGAAATCTTATAATTTAACAGAACAAGAATTTAAAGGTTATGTTAAAGTTCTTTTAGATACTAAGACTAAATTAGTAGAAGATGGTCCTTCAGCTTTAATTAAAAGCATTGAGACTAGATTAGATAACATTGTTTTTAGATTGGGAATTGCTAGATCTAGAGGAGAAGCTAGACAGATGGTTACACACGGACATTTCCTTGTTAACGGAAAAAGAACTGATATCCCTTCAAGACAAATTAAGATTGGGGAAAAGATTTCTATTAGAAAAGAATCTAGAGATAAAGCTGTTTTTAAGAATATTTCTGAAAAAGCAAAGAAAAGCCAAATACCAACATGGCTTTCTATGGATAAAGAAACTCTTGAAGCAGGAATTAAAAAATATCCAAAGAGCGAAGACGTTCAATTACTAGGAGAATTATCTGCAGTTTTTGAACATTATTCAAGATAAAAACAAAATAAATTATGATCTCACTACCTAATACAATTAAAAAGAACAACATTAGTGATAATTATGGTATTTTTGAAATAGAACCTTTTTATCCTGGATATGGAATCACTATAGGGAATGCTTTAAGGAGAGTAGCATTATCTTCACTTGAAGGGGCTGCTGTTTCTACAGTTAAAATCAAAGATGTTTCTCATGAGTTTACTGCTCTTCCAGGAGTTAAAGAAGATATTTTACACATTTTATTAAATATCAAACAATTAAGATTCAAATCACATTCTGAAGAGCCACAAGTTGCTACTTTGAAAGTTAAAGGGGAAAAGATTGTTTTAGGAAAAGATTTTGAACTACCTTCAGACCTTGAACTTGCAAACAAGGATCAAGTTATTGCTACTTTAACTGATAAAAAGTCAGAAATTGAAATTGAAATTACTGTTGAAAAAGGTTTTGGTTATAGACTTTTAAATGATAGCGAAAGAGAGAAAAAAGAAATTGGTGTTTTATCATTAGATAAAATTTTTACTCCAATTAAGAAAGTAAATTATCAAGTTGAGAATGTTCGTGTAGGAGACAGAACTGATTACGATAAATTGATTTTTGAAATCGAAACTGATGGAACTATAAAACCAGAAGAGGCTTTACTTCAATCAATTAAGATTTTAAATTCACATTTTCAATTTTTAGAAAGTGAATTAGAAACACCTGCAGAAATTAAAAAAGCAGTTAAGAAAGTAAAAGAAGTAATTGTAAAGATTAAAGATATTGATGTTTCAGAAAAAGTTATTAACGCCTTAACAGAAAATGATTTTAAAGCGGTAAATGAATTGATAGAAAAAACAGAAGAAGAGATAGCGGCTATCAAAGGTGTTGGAAAAAAGGGAATTAAGGAAATCAAAAAAGTTTTAGAAAGTTTAGGTTTAAATTTTAAAGGTTAATATGAATAATTTAAATAAAGGAAGAAAATTTCATAGGGAAATAGGACAAAGAAAGGCACTTTTGAATTCATTAGTATCTTCTCTTATTTTACACGAAAGGATTACAACAACTGAAGCGAAAGCAAAAGAACTTGCTCCTATTATTGAAAAGAAAATTACAAAAGCAAAGAAAGGTGATTTAACAGCTAGAAGACTTCTATCAAAAGATTCTTCTTCTAATACTGTTAAAAAATTAGTAGATGAAATTGCTCCAAGATACAAAGAAAGACAAGGGGGTTACACTAGAATTGTGAAACTAGGAATGAGAAAGTCTGATGGAGCTAAAATGGCAATAATTGAATTAGTATAAAACTATGGAAACATATACATTAGACGCAAAAGATAAAGCCCTAGGAAGACTTGCAACAGAAATTGTTTCATTACTTCGTGGAAAGAACAGCCCTGATTTTATGCCTAACAAAGATTCAGGTAATATTGTTATTGTTAAAAATGTTAGCGAGGCTAAGTTCACTGGAAATAAACTTGCAAACACAACATATTTTAAACACACTGAGCACCTTGGAAGTGAGACTTTTACACCTATGCAAGTCATCTTTGATAAGGACGGAGGAAAAGAACTTTTAAGATTAGCTGTTTACAGAATGCTTCCAAATAACAGATTGAGAGATCAACAGATTAAAAGATTAACATTTGAGAAATAAAA
>JAQVBN010000031.1 GCA_028690275.1 Minisyncoccota bacterium
AAACAGAATCCTTAATAGTATTCACTAAAATATGTCCGTAATGAGGTTTTCCAGTAGCAAAAGGAGGCCCATCATAAAAACTAAAAAAAGGAGAACCTTCTCTTGTTTGAACAGACTTCTCAAATATTTTATTCTCTTTCCAAAAATTTAATACTTCTTCTTCGTTTTTCATACTTTTAAAATAACACTTTAATTTATATTTTTCAATTTAATTTCCTTAATTCTCCAGTCTTAATCATTTCTTTTCTCTTCTCTAATATTTCTTCAAGACTCCAATCGTGAAGCCATGCCTCTAAAAGAAGAATCGCATCACCATGACTAATTAATAGAATGTTTTTATTTTTATTTTTACCATCTACTTCTTTGAGAAACTCAGAAACTCTTTTTTGAAGATCTCCCCAACTTTCTCCATTTTCTGGACGATCTTCCATCCTACTTCTGTTTTGATAAAAATCCAAAGCTGTTTTTTTAGGACCACCAGCAAAAACTCCCCAATTTAAATCTCTAAGCTTAACATTGTAAATAATTTTCTCAATTCCTATTATAGAAGCAACTATTTCTGCGGTTTGTTTTGTTCTTAAAATATCAGAAGAATAAATTAAATCGATATTTTTATCTTTTAACTTTATTCCCGAAGCTGTTACTTCTTTAATCCCAACTTCATCTAATTCGCATGGTTTTTTATCATCTGGCCAACCATAACAAATTTCTTTCAATTCTGTTTGGTGGATATTCCTTCCATGCCTTAACAAATAATAAGTATTATTTAAAGTTTTCATAACTATTACATTTTTTCTGGAGAAGAAATCCCCATTAAATCAAGAATATTGCTTAAAGCAAATTTTGCCGCAACTGTTAATTCAATTCTGGCTTCTCGCATTTTTTTATCTTCATCTAAAATCTTACAATCATTATAGAACTTATGAAAAGCTTGAGCTAAATCTAAAGCATATTGTGGCAATCGATGAATCTCATAATCTCTCACTGTATCCTCTACAATTTCTTCAAACTTTAAGATTTCTCTCATTAAGTTAATTTCTGGCTCTTTATTTAAAAGCTTAGCATGCTTTACTTTTTTAATATTTTTAATATTAATATTTGCATTTCTTAAAACACTACAAATCCTAGCATGAGCATACTTAACATAAAAAACAGGATTCTTTTCTGATTCATCTAAAGCTAAATCTAAATTAAAATTTAAATGAGTATTAAAAGATTTTTGAAGAAAGAAAAATCTCACTACATCAACAGGAACATCGTTTAAAAGATCATCCATGGTAACATAATTTCCAGCTCTTTTAGACATTCTTACCTGCTCTCCGTCTTGGAGAATTGTTACAAATTGCAAAAGCACAGTATCTAATCTTCCTTTATATCCTAAAGCCTCAACTCCAGACTCTAACCCCTTTACGTCTCCTGCATGATCCGCTCCCCAAACATTAATTACTTTATCAAACTTTTTATCCTTAAACTTATATTCATGATAAGCAATATCTCCAGCAAGATAAGTATTCTTTCCGTCAGATTTAACTAAAACTCGATCTCTAATATCTCCGAACTGTTTTGCTTTAAAAAAGACCGCTCCTTCACTTTCATAAGTTAAATCTTTTTTCTTTAAAAGCTCTAAAACTTTTTCCACTCTTTTATTCTCATAAAGCCAAGTTTCAGAAAACCACTCATCAAAATGAATATTCATTTTTTCTACCGTTGCCTTAATAACTTCCTTTAAAATAATATATGAAGCCCATTTTCCTATTCGATAAGGATCTTTTTCGTCCCCGAGTCTATTATGTAAAAAATCAATATACTCTCCTTGATATTTTGCCTCTTCATCTTTTAACACAGAATGTCCTAAAGAAGTTATTTGTTTTCCATAATCATTAATATAGTATGCTTTTTCGGTTGTATAACCTGCTTTTTTAATCACATTAGCAAGAGTGTCACCAAAAGGACCTCCTCTCGCGTTTCCAATAGTTAATGGACCCGTTGGATTAGCAGAAATAAATTCAACTTGAACCTTCTTTCCCTTTCCAATATCAAGGTTCCCAAAAGACTCCTTCTTTTTTAAAACTTCGTTTAATAAATCAAGAAAACATTTTTGATTTAAAAAAAGGTTAATAAATCCAGGAGGCAAAACTTCCACTTTATCAAAAATCTTTTTTCCTTCTTTTTCTAATCTTTCTTTTAATTTGTTAGCAATCTCTATGGGGTTAACTTTGTTCTTTTTTCCAATTTCAAGAGCAATGCTTAAAGAATAATCTCCATGTGCTCGCTCCTTTGATCGTAATATCTGAAATTCTGTTTCAAGAAATCCTTCTTTTTTAAGAGAATTTTTAACAACCTTTTTTATTTCATTTCTTATTAACATATCTTTACATTATAATATTTTTAGATAAATTTAAAGAGCAAAATTTCTTTACTATAATCCATTAATAATATACTATTAAAATATGGCAGTTTTAGCAGAAAATAGAAAGCTTAAATTTGAATACGAGATATTAGAAACTTTTGAAGCTGGTATAGTATTAACTGGTTCGGAAGTAAAAAGCCTTAAGATTAGAGGTATGAATTTGGCTGCAACATATATTTCTATTTCAAGAGATGATAAAGGAAAATTAGAGGCTCTATGGAAGGGGGCTAAAATTATGCCCTATCAACCTCAAAACATCTCTACTAATCATAATCCAGAAAGAGATAAAAAAATTCTTCTAAAAAATAAAGAAATGGATTATTTATTAGCTAAAACTCAGGAAAAAGGCTTGACTTTGATGCCTATTATACTCTATACTAAGAGAAGCTTCATAAAGATGGAGCTTGCTCTTGTTCGTGGTAAGAAAAACTACGACAAGAGAGAATCTATTAAAAAAAGAGATATTAATAGAAAAATTAATAGCGAATTAAAACTTAGGGGGTGATTTGCTTCGACAGTAATTTGACAAAAATACGCAAGTTGAGTCCTTGTTCTCATTAAAGACAAGAAACAAAAACAACTGGAAACACTTTCAGTCACAAAGAATTAGCATTTGCTTAATTCCATCTAATCTTGAATATTCTCGCTAGGCAAGAATTAGGTGTCAATCTTTGCGAGAGTAGATATTATTATTGATTTAGGTAATGTATCGAAATAAACACTAAATCTAGTATTAAAGGTTTTTTCTAAATTACCACTTTAATATGAAACACCAATTTAGAATAAACTTGTAGACATATTTTTGAAAATAATTTCTGGACGTGAGTTCAAAACTCGCCACCTCCACTATTTAATGATAAAACCACTAGTAAACCAACAAATTAGAGCAAGAGAAGTTAGGATTGTAGATGAACAAGGAGTGCAACTTGGTGTTATTCCAACAAATGAAGCACTCATACTGGCCAAAGAGCGTAATTTAGATTTGATCCAAGTAACTGAAAAAGTAGTTCCCCCTGTTTGCAGAATTGGTGACTATGGTAAATATCTTTATTCTTTAAAAAAGAAGGATAAAGGACCTAAGGTTAAAACAGGAGGATTGAAAAATATTAGATTATCTTTTAATATTTCAGATAATGACCTTAATACTAGAGCAAACAGTGCTATTAAATTCTTAAAAGACAAAGAAAAGGTAAGAATTGAATTGATACTTAGAGGTAGACAAAAAGGATTAGACGAAGTAGGAAAAGAAAAAATTAAGAAACTTCTAGAAATAATACAAACTCAAGAAATAGAAATTAAGATTGAAAAAGAATTAAAAAGAGAGCCAAAAGGTTTAAGTATGATAATATCAAAGAAATAAAGGTATGAAACAATATAAGCAAAAAACAAGAAAAGCAATTACTAAAAGATTCAAGGTTACAAAAACTGGAAAGGTTTTAAGAATGCCTAGCGGACAAAACCATCATTTAGCAAAGCAATCTTCTGACAAAAGAAGAAGCTCAAAGAAATTGGTAGAAGTTTCAGCAGAAGAATCAAAGAAGATTAAAAAACTATTAAAGATATAAACATATGGTAAGAGTAAAAGGAGGTGTTCATGCCAATAAAAGAAAAAGGAACATACTTAAACAAGCAAAAGGATTTAAATGGACAAGAAGTAACTGTTATGTAGCTGCTAAACAAGCTTTAATGAAAGCTTGGGAATATGCTTACATTGATAGAAAGAAATTAAAGAGAGTCAAGAGACAGTTATGGCAAATTCAAATTAATGCTGCCTGTAGAGCAAAAGGAATATCTTACAGCAAATTCATGGGAGCATTAAAAAAGCAAAACATTGAAGTTGATAGAAAAATTCTATCAGAATTAGCAAGAAATAATCCAGAAATATTTGACGCTATTCTTGCAAAAGCAAAATAACTAAAAAAACACGGCCAATAGGTCGTGTTTTTAATTACTAGCTAAACTTTCTATTTTAATATTATACTCTTCTTTTGAGATTAAATTTTTACTTAACAAAGAATCTAATCCTGCAACATATTGTTTTTTGATTTGAGAAGATGATAGTGCTGCATTATATATACGAACATCGTCTAATTTTCCAATAAAACCTTCCCCAATAGTAAAATTTCCATTAGGAGCTGTCGGTGCTGTCGAACTTAAAGGGGTTGAATATTTTTCTTCTATTCCATCAACATATATTTTGGCATTATTAATATCTTCATTATTTGAACCAGTAACAATAAAAACTACATAATGCCATTTGTCATCTCTTAAATCAGAAGTTCCATATTTAAAATTAGAACTACTTAAATAAATAATTGGTTTGTATTGTGTCCAAAAACAAGGACTGAACCGTGGAAAGCTACCTTCAGATAATGCTACGAGAACTCTATTTGATACACCTATAGCAGTCGACGGAATATTAAACCAACCCGTAATAGTATAAATATTTTGGTTTGGAATAAGTTTTCCATAAGTGCTTAAAATATAATCATCCACCCCATCAAACAAATAGCAAGTAATAAACACAATTCTCTTTTGTTTGTAATTGAGGAAGACCATTAGCGCCAATAAGAGTTCCGTCGTTATTTCCCCAAGAATCTTCTGTAACGTTGGCAACTGCTGGAGAATTAAAAGTCCACTCAGAAACTAAATCTCCTAGAAGTTCGTTTTGAACAGTGTTTGAGAAAGATTGAGCTTTAGCAAAGTTAGCTTTGCTAATATATGAAGTAGTAGTAATAGTGATTACTCCTGCTAGAATGCCGATGATGACGATTACCACCAATAGCTCAATTAAAGTGAAAGACTTATTTCTCATATTTTAATATTTTAAAATCTTGAGGAACTTTTTTAGAATACTGTAATAAATATTCTTTTCCTCTTTCAATTATTATATCAACATTACTCTTTTTTGTAAAACTTCTAATCAAAACTAACGGACCTGGAAAGTCTGGCTCCAAATAAATATCTCCTGTTTTAAAGAATCTTTGAATGTCATTACCCTCTTCTTTATTCCTTGTAATGATAAAAACTGTTTGGTCTTCAAAAAAAACCCTTCCCCTTTTTAAAACTTCAGCGTCCTTACTATCAAAATTAAAATTCATCTCTAAAAGTTTTTTTAATTTTTTAGCATATTCTTTTTCTGTCAAAATACATCCTCCTGCAGGCATTGGAAAATCGTCAATCTTAAACTCACGAGCAAGTTCTAATTGTCTTTTTCTGCTTTTTCCAAAAATATCATATAGCTTATTCCTATCAACCAATCCCTTTTTTTCTGCTATTGTTTCTGGTAATAATTTTGCCGATAAAGGACGCAAAATAAATCCATCTAATCCTATTTTCTTTTCTAAAAATAAAAGCTGTTCTTTGCTTTGAGAAAAAGGGCGCTGAGAAACAACTTCTCCGGTTGCAATAAAATCATATCCTTTTTCTTTCATAATCTCTCCTGCTTTTTTAAGCATCAAAAGATGACAATCACGACAAGGATTCATTCCTTGCCCTCTTCCGTATTTAGGCTCTTTTACAATCTTTAAATGATCTTCTGTAATATCAATTTCTCCATCAAAAAAACAAGTACCAAAATTAATAGTATCTACCTTTATATTTTGTTCTTCTAATATTTTTTTACAAAGAATTGAATCTAATCCTTTAGAATACAAAAGTAAAGCTTTTGTCATTTTTTTGTAATAAATCGATTAGCTTTTTTAAGCATAGCAAGATCGTTTGCAAAGCTTAATTCTTTAATCGCTTGAGGATATTTAACCCACTGATACCCAATGTGTTCAAAAGAAACCTTTATATCTTTTGTAAAAGTTTCTGCAACGAAAAAGGTAACTGTTTTAAAAACAACCTTTCCTTCTTTTCTAAATCTATAATTAATAAAATATCTAAAACCATCTAAGAACTTAATATCTTTAAGTCCTGTTTCTTCCCACACCTCTCTTACTGTAGTTTCTCTTTCAGTCTCTTTTCCTTCAATGTGACCTTTGGGAAATCCCCAATAATCAACACCCTTCTTTCCCAAAGATTGATAACGTAGTAAAAGATAGTAAATATGGTCTTTTTCTTTTCTAAAAATTATTGCTCCTGCTGATTTTTCCATAATTATCTTTTGTTTAAAAATTTCTCTACTTCTCTTAAAGACAAAGTATTAATAATGTCTTTCTTTTCCGCCCAACCTCTTCTAGCCTCATTTACACCATACTCCATCCTATCCATTTGTTTTAAGGCATGAGTATCTGTGTTGATAAAAAACTTACAACCAATTTCTTTTGCTCTTTTAATATGATAATTGCTTAAGTCTAATCTATCCG
>JAQVBN010000032.1:0-3369 GCA_028690275.1 Minisyncoccota bacterium
TCTTTAATCTTCTTTTAAAGAAATTGCAAACTCTTGAAGACGTTGCTTTGCTCTTAGAGCTTCCTCTTGATGAATATCAGATCAAAAGAGTTGTAACGGCCTCAAAAAGGCTAATAAAGACCTTTGAAGACGCAAAATGGTGCCATGAGTCCCTTCCTCCTAGGTTCCAAAAAGTTTTCTTGCCTATTATGATTAGAAAGGCAGTAACTTTTAAGGACTTAAAGTGGTTCTTAGAAGAGAAGATTGATTTAAAGCGCCATCAAAGAGAAAGAGTCTTAAGGCTTATCTTTGAGAAGCCAAAAACCTTTGAGGAGTGTCACTGGCTCTTGATGAAGAAAATCTTTAAAGGTCTAAGGAAGCAAAAGATTTTCAGGCTTGCTTTTAGTTTGGTAAAGACTTTTGCTGACGCCAAACTTTTGTGGGACGTAAACAATTCTTACTACCATGATAAAAAATGGGAAGAAGAGATTCTTGTTTTGCTGGAAATAGAAGCAAAAAGCTCTCAAGAGTGGCAATGGTTCTTTGGAATTCTTTCTCCGATTGATCGCAAGAGGCCTAAAATCTGGTTCCTTTTAGCAAGACGAAAAGAAAAGAGTTCTGAGGACATCAAATGGCTTAAGAAGACGGAAATCTTCTATCATTCTAATGAACACAGACCGAGAATCTGGTCTTATTACAAGGCTGAAGTCAAGGACTTTAATGATTGTACATATCTTTTGGATTTAGATTGTTTGTCCCCAGGGCAAAAAAAAGAAGTTTATATTCTTTTGGCTAAGAAGACAGAGAATGCTTCACATTGTCAATGGATTTCAAACAACGTGAATCCGAAGCATATAAACAATGATTTGAAGGAGAAGATCTTTACTATCATGACCAAAGATTAGAAAAGTTTTATCGAAAAACAGAGGCGGTTAAGACATTAAGTCAAACCGCTTTTTTTCTTGACTCATAATTATAATTATGTTATGGCTTAGGAAGATCATACTAGGAGAGTTCTAATGTACGAAGCAAAAAGCTTAAAAACGGAATTTGTTGTTTTGGAATCGACAATTTTACAAGACATAGAATCTGTCAAAAGAGTTTACGGGTGCTATCTTTCTATGTTTTTAGGAGAGTTAGAAAAAATCTCTTCAGAATTATCGTTGCCCCTTAAACAGCATAATGTTTTTTCAAACAATGAAGCTTGGCAAGTAATTGAAAAAATTGTTCCTTTAATGAAAGAAATTTCTTCTCTTTCGGAAGAAATCAAAACAGCGCTTTCTTCTGAATCTGAATCAATTGTAGTTTCTGACAACAGTGTTGATTTCTTAAAAACACTATTTCAAAAGGAAAACGATCGTTGTTCTGAATCTCGGAAAGAGTTTGCTGTTTTAGTTTCATCAATAGAATCAAGGGCAGACGAAATCAAAAAAACTGTCTTTAAAGCTTCGGTTACTTACAATTCGAGAGTTAAAGAAGCGGAAAGATTCTTAAAAGAGGTGAAAAGCCTTCAAAAAATGAGTAAGTTAAAATAACTTGCTTTTTTTTATTGACTTTTAGTGTTATTATGTTATGTCTAACATGGACGGTTTAAAACTAGGAGGTTTTTAAAGTGTTACAAATTCAATAACAAACTAATTATCAAGAACTCAGAAGACAAAGATCAGAGAATTATGAACGTTTTTTTATAGATTATTATTCTAGGAATACTGACCTGAGAAAAGATCTTACTTCTTTAAAAGAAGGTCTGAAAAAAGTTGAAGATTTTATTTCTTCCCAAGAGGTTTATGTTATAGTGTTGAAAACTTCAGCACTTATAAATAAATACAAAAAAGCCAAAAGGAGCATTGAGTTATATAATCAAAAAGTTCTTCAATTTACACGCGAAGAACATCCTTTGAGAGAGAAAAAGGACATGGAAGAGAATTATTATAATTCAGTTTTGGCGAATCTCTTGTTTTTATGCTCAGAAGCAACCAAAATTATCAATGACATTAAAAAACTTCCTTCTCTTGTTAAGGAAGAAGCATCTCTTGATCGCAAAGAGAAATTTGCAAAAATTGTTAAAGATCTTGAGGGTTGTTTAAACGACGGGTGGGATATTTGAAAACCACTCTTTTTTTATCCTTAATTTGACATTATCTCATTTTATGCTAGAAACATATCAGATATTAAAATCTTAGGACGTGCTCTTTATTCATGTTAGCTGATTTTTCTAAGCCAAATGTAGTGATAGTTGAAAAACCTCCTGACCCAAGAGTTGAGAGAGGAAAATGTTCTGAAGAAAGCTATTTGAAAGAATTAGATTCTCTTGAATCTGTTCTTTGGGAAATAAGACAGGATTTAATGTGGACTTCTCTAAAAGTTCATCAATTTCTTTTGGATGATCAAGTTTTCTATGAATTAGAAGGCTTTAAATCCATTGGAGAGCAATTAAACAATATTAAACTTTTGTTTTTTTCTGTCAGACATTCTTCTAGAATTTTTTAGGACAACAAATGTTGTTTAATTTTGAAGGAAAATTGAGCGAAGAAAAATATAGAGAAGATAATTTAAAGAAAATTATTCTTCATGTTGATTCTTTGAGAATTGCAGCTGATTCTTTTGATGCACTTATTTGCTCAAAAGAACAAGCTTCGGCAGACAGAAGGGAATTGGCAGAAAGTATTTACCTAGACTTGGTTAATTTCCGGGAACGATTTTAAAAATCGTTCTTTTTTGTTTAATTGTTCTTTTATTTTATAGTTTATGCTATAATTTAAATAATATGAAAAAAGAAAACATTATTATTTATCAAGCAGAAAATGGAGAAATTAGATTAAGGGCTGATTTTAAAAAAGAAAACATTTGGGCAACACAAGCGCAAATAGGAGAACTTTTTGATATTGAAAGATCGGTTGTGACCAAACATATAAAAAATATTCTTCGAGACAATGAGGTGGATACAAAAAGCAATGTGCAAAAAATGCACATTACAAATTCCGACAAGCTCGTTTATATATATTCTTTAGATATAATATTAGCGGTTGGTTATCGTGCCAAGTCCACAAAAGCGATTTATTTTCGTAAGTGGGTAACAAAAACACTTAAGGAACATATTGTTAAGGGGTACACAATAAACAAGAAACAGCTTAAAAATAATTATGAGCAATTTTTAAAAGATGTAGAGAATATTAAGTCAATTTCTTTAGGAAAAGTTAATATCAAAGCAGATGATGTGCTCGAGCTTGTTAAGATTTTTGCATCCACTTGGTTTTCACTTGATGCTTATGATAAAGAGTCTTTTTCTAAAAAAGGTTTTACTAAAAAGACAATAAATGTTGAAGCAAAAGAGCTTTATGCTGATATTTTTAAATTAAAGGATGATTTGATTGAAAAAGGGGAGGCGAC
>JAQVBN010000032.1:3469-6676 GCA_028690275.1 Minisyncoccota bacterium
TTTTTTATTGACAAATTAAAGCAATATAATATATTTAAGACGGCAGATTAAAACCAAAGAGGTTGAGCCAGATGTTAGAAAAAGATTGGATTGATGTTGAGATCGCAGAACAATCTAGGTGCTTTTATTCAGAAAGACTCCTATATTCTAATGATAAATTGAAAAAAATTATTTCTGATTTTTTGTGGGCTCTTTTGTTTAGTGGCTATGACGGCTTTCTTCTCAAAGAGAATGTTTGGAAGGAAATTTTAAATATTTCTTCTATTTCGAAAGAAATTAGAGTCATTAAGGCTAAGATTGAAAGCTGTGATAATAAGCTTTCATCTTTAAAAAGTGTCAAAGACTGTTCTTTTGAAGAATTGGAAGAACAAGAAGCTTTTTTTGATCAAAACTTGGAAGAGATAGCTTCTTTAATTGAGAGATTGTCAAAAAAAGCAAACAATTTCTTGGGGGGTGTTCTTTCTTCTCGTGAAAGTTTAAAACCATCAAACTTGCTAGAAAAAGCAAAAGAGGTTTTAGACCAAAGAGAGCTAATGCTCAGCAAAATTTTTGTAAAATTCAAAATAGAATTTTACCCTGATTGGTGGACTAAATAAAAGTTCGCCTCTTTTTTTATTATATTAATCATATCAAGATGATATGATTTTATTATAATAATGATACGAAAATGATTAATCTAGCATTAAAAGAACAAAAAATAATTAATATTATTTTTAAAAACAAGGTTGACATTTGTTACTTATATATATTATAATTATTTTAACAATAATATTTAGAAGTTATACTTTTATTATATATTATTATGGAAATTAAAAAAGAAAAATATATTAACGCAGTTCTATTTTTTATAAATAATTGCGATAATCATTTAGGAATAACAAAGCTTAATAAATTATTTTATTATTTGGATTTTATTTCTTATAAAGATAAAAAAACAACAGTAACCAACGATCAATATATTCATCAAGAATATGGTCCAGTAGCTGCTTCCTTGGAAACAGAGATATTGCCTCACATGAAAGAAAATGGATTAATTTCTATTGAAAATATTCTCTTAGCTTCTAATAAAAGAAAAATACTTTTCAAGACTGAAGTCGATGCAGATTTAAGTGTTTTTGATGTTTATGAAAAAGAATTGCTTAGAAAAATTTGTGATAAGTTTTGCAATTATAGCACCCAGGAGATTGTGGATCAAACACACACAGAGGCTCCTTACTATTATTCGGAGTTTATGAGCATTATGGATTTTGAGAATGCTGAAGATATAGATATTTTAGAAGATGTTAAGTAAGTAATTTTAATGTCTTTATACTCTGTTACTTATTCCAATCTTGCAATAGAAGACATTGAAAGAATTCCTCTTAAAGAAGAAGAAACCAAAGCTTTGGTTTCTTTTTTAAAATCAGATGGCTGTAGAGTTATAGGGAAGAGACAACAACAAATTAACTATGAATTAGATATTTGGTATTTTAGATTGCCATTACTTTTAAGAGGAGCTAGGGGCGGGGGAAGATGTTTGTATTATAGAAGAGAAAATAATATTTATATCTATAGAATATTTAATAAAAAAGAGATAGATAATGATGGAAATAAAAGCAGAAAAAGAGTTTTTGAGATAGCTTTAGAGGAATTAAAAAATATTCTAAGGTAATTTTTGATAAAGGGAAAAACCGTCATATGTCTGGTGACATTACCAAAATACATTGACATCTTGTAGTATTGTGTTATAATAATATTAGTTATTTCGGAACAAAGAGGTTGAGGTAAATGACAAAAGCAGACGAAGCATTCATTAAAGAAGTCGAAAATCAACAAGCAGAAATCGATCTTTGGCAAGAACAGTTTCCCAATGTTGAAGACGAAGATTTTCTTGAAAAAGTTAGAAAGCAAGAACAAGATATCGAGAGCTGGCAAAAATATGTTAGGATCGAAGAACAAAAGTTTCAAGACTCCTATTGAAATAGAAGTTGAGAAGCGCGAGTGAGTTTTAAATAAAATTCACTCTTTTTTTATTAATAAAATGTCTATTTATTAATTTTCTTTAAAAGGGGAGTGAATTACCATTGACAAAATATTAATTTAATGTTATGATATTATCAGTTGATACCAATGAATAACTTTGACAAATTAAGGGATCGGATTATCGCTTACGTAGCGTTAACTCTGATCGTTGTTTTTTTAACAACAATCGTTTGCATGCTTGAACAGCCTGTTGTGGCCTTGGGAATGTTTATTCTCTGGACCCTGCTGGCCCTTTGGGTGTTGTACATCCTTGACTACTTACCTTTACTTGAAGGGGTATTATCAGAAAGAAACACAGTCCTTGGACTTATTGCTTTTGGGAGTATGATTTCCTATGCAATCATCTATGATCTCGGGACGAACTTAGAAGCGCTTTTCTTTGCATTAGCTTGCACGTTGGCGTTCTTATTAATCGTCTATTGTGGAATTGTGTTAACACTCTTCTTGCTCAAGCTTTGCTGCAATTTCCTTTGCTGGCAATGTGAAAAAAGATCTATTACCTTTGAAACCATCTTTCAAATGATTGAAAGGGGGCTTCGAAAAGTAGGTCTCGCTGAATAAAAATTTATTCAGCTTTTTTTCTTTTAAAACAGAAATTACCATTGACAAAATATTAATTTAATGTTATTATATTATTAGATGACCTTAAAAATGAAAGAAGGACAAAGCATGGAAATAAGAATCGTTATTTATTTAATAATGATTGTGGTTGTTTCGATTTTAACAACAATTGTATCGTTTTTTGGACATTCGGTTCTTGATGTAATAATGTTTATCGTTTGGACTCTTATGGTTTTTTTTGGGGTGTACCGCTTTGGTTTACCTCTCATTGGTAACATTCGTGAGACATATCCTATTTTAATCTTCATGATTCTTGCAGCCTTTTTATTTATTTTTCTTGTGGTAGATACATTGATTCATCCGCCTTCAACAGCAGGATTCATGTTTTTAATTAACATGTTAATGTGGATGGTGAACTGTGCGACGTCATTATTCGTAATTTGTTTACTCAAGATCGCCAAACATGGAAAAAGCAGAGTAAAAATCTTCTATCCTGGCAATCTTGATTAAGAGAAAGCTTCAAAAAGGAGATTCCGCTGAATAAAAATTTATTCAGCTTTTTTTCTTTTAAAGCTACTTTTTTTAAAAAAGCATTGACATTTAAAGCTTTTTGTTTAATAATCA
>JAQVBN010000033.1 GCA_028690275.1 Minisyncoccota bacterium
GCTACTTTAAAGATCCCTGCAATGAAGGTTCCAAAGTTCAAGGCAGGAAAGGGACTTAAGGATGCTGTAAGATAATAATATTTATTTACACTATACAAAAAAGGACGCTAGCAATAGCGTCTTTTTTTATATGTGGACTCAACGGGACTCGAACCCGTAACCCCCTCCATGCCATGGAGATACTCTACCAATTGAGCCATGAGCCCTAAAAGTGTGTCCTCGACAGGAATCGGACCTGTATCTAGAGCTTAGGAGTCTCTTGTTCTATCCATTGAACTACGAGGACTTATAATATATTCTTAACAGTTTTCTGGGTTGCTTTCAAGTTTTAAACATGATAAAATATTATTATGATAACTTCACCGGTTCAAAAAATAGCTAAAAAGGTATGTCCAGCAGTGATTACTATAATTGCTTCTAAGGATATTCCAAAATTAGATGCGGCTAGCTTTTTATCTCTTCAAGGCAATTTAGACTTGAATCATAAAGGGCAAGCAAAAGTTGGCGGAGGTTCTGGTTTTATTGTTTCAAAAGACGGTTATGTTTTTACTTGTGCTCATGTGGTAAAAGATTTTGAAGCTGATTATTCTGTAATTATTGATCCAGAACATAGATATGAAGCACGAGTTTTATCTCGTGATTTTTTAAGCGATATTGCTATTTTAAAAATTAGAGGAAAAGATTTTCCTTATTTAAAGATTGCTAATTCTGATAAAGTAGAATTAGGTCAATATGCTATTTCGGTTGGAAACTCTTTGGGAGAATTTGAAGATACTATTTCTTTAGGAATTATTTCTGGATTAAGTAGAAACATCAAAGCTTGCGATGGTATGGATTTTCATACAGACTTAAAAGGTTTATTTCAAACAGATGCAGCGATTAACAACGGAAACTCAGGTGGTCCCCTTATTAATGTTAATGGAGAAGTTATTGGAATCAATACAGCAATGATTGAAAAGGCACAAAACATTGGTTTTGCTATTCCTATTAATTGTGCTGTTAAAGATTTAAAAGAAATTAGAAAGTTTGGAAAAATTAAACGTCCTTATTTGGGAGTAAAATATGTGCTTTTAGATAAGAATGTTAGCGAAGAAAACAACCTTCCGATAACAGAAGGAGCCTTAATCGTAAGGGAAAGATATGGAGAGAATCCAGTTGCAAAAGGATCTTCTAGTGAGAAGGCAGGATTAAAAGAATATGATATAATCCTTTCTTTTAATGGCAAGAAAATCAATAAAGAACATAGCTTGGTTGACTTTTTATCTAAAAGTAAAATAGGGGATAAAGTGAAGATAGAGATTTTTAGAAAGGGAAAGATTATTAAAAAAATTATTGTTCTTCAAGAGAAAAAATAGGAAATCAATTGACAAAAATAAGTAATAATGGTATTATTTTAACATAATTAATTAAGAGTTTATTCTTACAAAGAGAATAAACAACCAAAAAATGAACGATCAAAACAATTTTGAGGAGCGTAAGATGTTTCAGGGAAACTGGACTTGTTCAGAATGTGGTGCTGCTATAACAGAACTACCATTTGAACCAAGTGGAGATAGACCTCTTTTATGTCGTGACTGTCACAGACAAAAGATGCAAAGACGCAACCAAAGAAGATATTAATATAATATATTCTATAAAAACAAAAGCCGCTTAATCGCGGTTTTTGTATTGCATTTTTGTTTGTTTTCCGTTATTTTATTATTAGTGATACTTAATGTCTAAAAAAGCTTCAAAACAGGATTTATCTAATGGTCTAAAAGTAGGAAAAAAGCTTCTTATTAGGAATGATTTTTTTTCTTCTTTAGTGGATACTAATGTCCCTGTGAGGGTTAACGATGTTAGTGAGAACACTGTAAGGTTTTATCTTTTAAATTCAGATAAGGAATCAGGTTCTGTCGAGGCCCCTATAGATCAAATTTTTATTGTTGATAGGTGAACAAAAACACTTCTTTTTAGGGAAGTGTTTTTTACTAATTTATTTTTTTTCTGTTTTCTTTGGTTTTTTTACTTCTTTTTTTCTAGAATTATTTCCTTTTGCCATAGAATTATAATTACTTATTATAAGATAAATTATATCATTATAATAATTTTTGTACAATATTATTTCTTTTTTGAAGTTTTCTTTTTAGCAACAACTTTTTTAGTTGTTTTTTTAGCTTTCTTTTCCTTTTTAGGAGCAACTTCGATTTCTTCAACAGCTTTTATTTCTTCAATTGCTGTAGGGATAATGTTTAAAGCTTCCATTATCTTATCTAGTTTATTATTTAAAGCTTCGAACTGTTCTTTGTATTGTTCTCCGCCTTTGTTTTTTCCGCCTTCTTCTTTAAAACATTCATCGCAAAAGATAGGTTTGTCAGGACTTGGCTTGAAAGGAAGTTTGCAAGATTTTCCGCATTTATCACAAACAGCATCAAACATTTCTCTATCTCTTGACCTTCTGTCGTCTCTTCTTTGAGAATCTCTTCTTCCTCCTCTATCAGAATCTCGGTGGTTTTCGAAACAATCACTGCAATAAATAGGTTTATCGTTACTTGGTTTAAAAGGAACTTTGCATTGTCTTCCACAATCATCACAAATCACTTCAAACATTTCTCTTTCTTCTCCATAACTATCTCTTCTGTTATCATCTCTTCTTTTAGGATATCTTTTTCTAGTATCATTATCCCTTATTCCTCGGTCGAATATTTTATTATATTTTTTCATATAGTTGTTTATTAATCTTGTTTGGTCATTATATGGTAAGAGGGGATTAAAAGCAAGTAATTTAGAGAATATTTTTGTTTTTTGTTTCTATTTTTTCAATCAATAATTTAATTTCTTGAGAGCGATTAATTGGGGCTACAAAAATAGCGTCTTCAGTTTCAATAACAGTAATGTCTTTCAAACCAAGACAAGCCACAAGGCGTTTATTGCTAATAATTAATGAGTTCTTATTTTCAAGAGAAAGAACATTCCCTTGAATGGCGTTGCCTTCTTTATCTTTTTTCTGTACTTGATAAAAAGCATTCCAAGAACCAATGTCGTTCCAGTCAAAGTGAGTAGCAATAGCTGTAACTTTATTTGATTTTTCGATTATGGCTTTATCAATAGAAATAGGATCTATTTCTTTTAAATTATTAGAGGTGAATCCTGATTTTTCAAATTCTTCTTTTATTAATTTGAAAGGGAAGAGAAACATTCCCGAATTCCAATAATATCTTTTAAGGGAGAGAAGTTGTTTTGCTTTTTTAAGATTAGGTTTTTCGATAAAATTATTTACTTGGTAGTATTTTGTTTTCCCAATGCTTTTAAGAAGGGAATCTTTCATCTCTATATATCCATATCCAGTTTCTGGAAAAGTTGGCTTTATTCCAAAGGTAACAATGTTGTTTAAAGAAGCTACTTTTTGAGCTTCAAAAACATTTTTAGCAAAAACTTTTTCAGGAGATATATAATGATCTGAAGGACAGACAAAGATAAGTTCGTCTTCTTTTAATTCTTTTTTTAATTTAAGAAGGGCAAAGAATATGGCTGGGCCAGTATTCTTTGAAAAGGGTTCGGTGATAATGTTTTTTAAAGGAATTTTTGTTTGTTTTAATTCCTCCTTAGTAAGATTTAAATATTTTTTATTTGTAGAAATATAGATATTTTCTGGTTTTTCTAATAGAAGAGAGCGATCAATAGTTCTTCTAAGGAGGGTTTTACCATTTATATTTAAAAATTGTTTAGGAAAGTTGTTTCTAGATACTGGCCAAAGCCTAGTTCCTTTTCCTCCTGCTAAAATAATAATTTTCATAGCTTTATTTTATCATATCTGTTTGACAATTAGAATATAGTATATTAATATATATTTATATACTATGAAAAATATAGACAAGCAAATTGAGATATTAAAAATAATTGCTGAAGAAAATCGTTTGCAAATTCTTTACCTCTTAAAGAAAGGGGAGCTTTGTGTTTGTAAAATCATCGAAAGCTTAAAAATATCTCAAAGCCTAGTTTCTCATCATTTAAAAGTATTAAAAAAGGCAGGGCTAGTAAAAGATTCTAAGAAAGGTTTTTGGGTCTTTTATTCTCTTACCGAAAAAGGAGAAAGAATAATTAATTTAAAGTTTTAATAATATGGCTAAAAAAATAGAAGTTTTTGATTCAGAAGGTTCTTACAGAGATACTTTTGAACAGGCTAAAACAGCGGTTAGAGAATTAGGATTTAATATTGACGTAGAGTATGTTACTGATTCAATGAGAGTGTTAAAAGCCGGAGGCTCACCACTTCCAATAATATCAATCGACGGAAGGGTTGTTTCTTCTGGAAAAACTCTTAGTGCAGAAGACATTAAAGGAATTATTTTATGGATGTAATTCAATTATTTGCTGATGCAGTTAGTTATAACTTATTAGGACTACTTCCTAATTCTTATTTAGGAAGTGTAGTTGATTTCTTTATCTTTGATCTTATCAAAATAGGGCTTCTTTTGCTTTTAGTTAATTATTTAATAGCAGCTATTAGGTATTATTTTCCTATGGAAAAAGCTAGGGAGGTTTTAAGCAGAAAACATTGGCTTCCTTTAAGTTATTTTTTAGCAGCGATATTAGGAGCAGTAACTCCTTTTTGTTCTTGTTCTTCTATTCCTTTATTTATTGGTTTCTTAGGGGCAGGAATACCTCTTGGGATAACTTTTACTTTTTTAATTAGTTCTCCTTTAATAAACGAAGCCTCTCTTTACCTATTTCCAGCTTTATTTGGTTGGAAAGTAACCGTATTGTACAATCTTTTTGGAATCTTAATTGCTATGACCGGGGGATTGTTAATTCAAAAATTAAATTTAGAAAAATACGTAATTCCAAAGATTTTTGTTTTTAAATCAAAGGAAGATTTTAAAAAAGAAAAAATTCCTTTTAAGGAATTAATCTCTTTGTTTTTTAGGGAAGGGAATAAAATTACAAAAAGCTTGTTCTTGTACGTTGTTTTAGGTGTTGCCTTAGGAGCTTTTATTCACGGATTTATTCCTAGCGATTTAATAGAGCAATATTTATCAGGAGAATCATTTTTGACAGTTCCCATAGCGGTTCTTTTAGCAGTTCCACTTTATGCTAATTCAATAACTGTTCTTCCAATAATGGAAGCGTTGGTCAATAAAGGAGCCTCTTTTGGAACGGTTCTTTCTTTTATGACAGCGGTTGTAGCTCTTTCACTTCCAGAAGCTTTGATGCTTAAAAAAGTAATGAGATGGCCCCTTTTGTTTATTTTCTTTGGAATCACAATCGTTGGAATAATTATTATGGGGTATTTGTTTAATTTTATTTTTTAAAAAATAATATGAAAAAAATAACAGTTAATTATATTATTGATTTTTTAGCAATCTTATCCTTTTTTGTAATATCAACTTCTGGAGCAGTTCTTTATTTTATTTTTTCTAAAGGAAGTAGTAGGGGAGGTGTTAATTTTTTAGGGTTAGTAAAAAGTGAGTGGATAACTATTCATGATTGGGGAGCTTTAGTTCTTACCATTTTAATTCTTATACATTTCTTAATGCATTGGTCTTGGTTTGTTGATATGAGTAAGAATATTTTTAGAAGATGATAGTGTTTTATATTTTAAGCTTTTTAAAATATTAAAAATATTGAAAAATTAAGTTTTATTTATTAAAATATATTTAATGAAAAAAGAACTAAAAAATAATTTGGCATTTGTAGATGGTCAGAATTTATACAGAGGAACTACTTTAACTAATCCAAAGTGGAAAGTCGATCTTTTTAGATTTAGAAAATATTTATCTGAAAAATATAATGTTGAAAAAGCTTATTATTTTTTAGGGTTTCTTGATGAGAGCAATCAAGATCTTTATGATGAAATACAGGAAGCTGGTTTTGTTATAAAATTTCGAGAACATAATTCAGCTATGATTGGAAAGAAAAAAGGAAATGTTGATTCAGATATCATTTTTGATATTATGAGAAGAATGTATCAAAAAGAATCTTTTAATAAAATAGTTTTAGTTTCTGGAGACGGAGATTATAAAATGTTGGTAGATTTTTTAATCAAAGAAGATAAGTTTAAAAAAATTTTATTTCCCAATAAAGATTTTGCCTCTTCTTTATATAAAAATATTACAAGGGTATATTTTGATTACTTAATCAATATTAAGCATTTAATAGAAAAGAAATAAAAAAAGGGGGCCTTTGCAGGGACCCTTTTGTCTTGATACTTAATTTATACCATGGGGTATAAAAACTGTCAATAACTTTCGCTGGGTCGGTTACGTGACGCATTCAGAACTTTGGATTGGGCAGAAATTAAAGAAGAGAGCATAAAACATATTGACTTTTTTAATATATTAAATATAATATAAATATACACACCTCAACCAGCCGAAAG
>JAQVBN010000034.1 GCA_028690275.1 Minisyncoccota bacterium
TAAAATATACCATAATTTAAATTATTTTGAAATATAACTTAAAACTCTTGCATAATTTAAAAAATTAGTATATATTATACCCATGCCAATACTAAAGTCAGCAAAAAAACGTCTAGTTCAAGACGAAAAAAAGAGATATGCAAACTTTTTGAAAAAAAGAGAGATGAAAGATATCTTGAAAGAAGTTCGTGCTTTGGTTGCTTCAAAGAATAAAGAGGAGGCCACAAAATTGTTGCCAAAACTATATAAACTAATTGATAAAGCAGCAAAAACAAACGTTATTAAAGAAAACACAGCTTCTCGTAAGAAATCAAGAATTACAAAGCTTGTAAACTCAATTAAATAAAACAAAGAAGACGCCCACTTGGGCGTCTTTTTTTATTTCTTAAATATTTTTAAAAGTATAAACGATAAGAATGTTCCTGAAAGTGCTGTAATTAACTGAGGATAACTCATCGCATATAGAATTGGTGCTGGAAGAAAAGCAAATAGCTGACTACTTAACAAAAAAAGAAAACCAAACTTTAAAAATGAGCCTAATATTCCCCCGAATAAAAAGTTCTTATCTTTAAAATAATTAAAAGTTAAAATTAAAATTATGTTCCCTAAAATTATAAAAGGAACGAATGGTAAGAGAACGGGAGCCATTAATCCGGTAACCACAGAGAATAAACTTGGAATAATCGCTATTCCTAAAGACTGTCTTAATCCTAAAAAAACAACAGAGGAAATTAAAAGTGTGTTAATTATAGTTCCCGTAATAAACTGATTCTTGAAAATAATTTGAGCTAAAATAATAATTCCTAAAACTACTAAAAACTGAATTAAAGAAATTATTAAACTTTTTGTTTTTAAAATTGATTGTTCCATATTTTAATTTTCTTTTTCTTTTTTAGAAAATTTAGTATAACAAATTTTCTGTATTATATTTTTATCTGTTAAAAATTCTTTATAAATATTTTGAACAATTGGGTTCTCATCAGCGATTCTAATCTTTTCATCTTTGTCTATTTCGTATAATCCAGCAGCCCTCTTTCTTCTAATCTCTTTACTAGTTGGAACTGGTTGTCCTCCTCCCCCGACACAACCATGAGGACAAGACATGACTTCTATGTAATCAAAATCGTGAAGATGATTTTCGATTATTTTTCTTGCATTTAAAAGTCCGTTAACAACTGCTATTCTAATTTTGATTTCTCCTATTTCTATAACCGCCTCTTTGATTTCTTCTTCTCCTCTAAATTCCTTAAAATCTATTTTGTCTAATTTTTTATTTAATAATTTAAAACAAGCAGTTCTTGTTGCCGATTCTGCTACCCCTCCCGAAGAACCAAAAATAACACCAGCTCCAGAAGCAAATCCTAAAAGCTCATCTTTCTTTTCACCTTCAATAGATTTAATGTCTATATCATTTTTAAGAAACATTCTTGAAAGTTCGTGGGTTGTTAAAACATAATCAACCGAACCTTTTAATTCATTTCTTTGAATTTCGTATTTTTTAGAAATACATGGCATAACAGAAACAACAACAACATCTTTAGGATCAATATGTTCTTTCTCGGCAAAGTATGTTTTTATAATTTGACCCAAAACAATGTGAGGAGATCTAACTTCTGTTAAATTAGGAATAAGCTCTGGCTTATAAAACTCTACGAACTTAACCCAAGCCGGACAGCAAGAAGTAAACATTGGAAGTTTTTCTTTTTTTGTTAATCGTTCAATTAATTCATTTGCCTCTTCTATGGTTACTATATCTGCACCAACAGAAACGTCGAAAACTTTTTTAGCTCCCAATTTTTTAATTCCAGCAATCATCTTTTCAATTACGACTGAACCATACTCTAATCCAAACTCTTCCCCAATACTTGTTCTGATGGCAGGAGCGAATTGAAAAACAACATACTTATTATTTTTTATCGCCTCTTCAATTTTTAGTGATGGGTCTACTCCAGAAAAAGAACCCGAAGGACAATGAGTAACACACTGCCCACAATAAACACAATCCTTATTTTTTTCCGAAGAAGGAACAACAATATGAAAACCTCCCTCCTTTTTTACTTCTAAAAAATCAATTCCTTGCTTATGGCAAGTCTCAATACAATTAGAACAATTAATACATTTAGAAGAATCAAAAGTAATAACTTTATTAAAATCATATTGAGGATAATTTTTTTTTCTATCCTCCCATCTATTAATGTGAAGCCCCCAAGCTTTTGCTAAATTAAGCATCCTGCATCTATTACTCCAAACACAATCATTACATTTTTCTGCGTGCTGAGAAAACATTAATTCTAAATTTGTTTTTCTAACTTTTAAAATTTCAGGAGTTTTTGTTTTAATAACCATTCCTTCTTCAGGATAAGTTCCGCAAGAAGTAAACAAACCCTTTCTTCCTTCTATTTCAACTACGCACAAACCACAACCCTCTTTAGGGGAATTATCAGAGTGAAAACAAAGAGAAGGAATTTTAATATCATTTTCTCTTGCAGTCTCTAAAATACTTTTCTTCTCATCGGCAATTATTTTTTTTCCGTCTATTGTTATATTAATCATTTAGAATAACCTTATTAATTAAACTTCTAAAAGGAGTTGGTATAGATTTTCCAAGCGCACAAAAACTTGTTTTTTCTAAAGTTAAAAACATCTCCTCTAAAACTTTTAAATCTAATTTTCTTGTCTTAATCATTTCTAAAATCCTATAAGTTCCTTCTCTGCAAGCCGTACATTTATCACAATTTCCATTTATTAAAAACTCAGCCCATTTCTCCATTAATAAATATGGATCTTCTTCATAAGAAATAACTCTAATAAATCCTTCTCCAGAAACTAAATTATCAAATTCTTTTTCAATCATTATTTCTCCCACAGCACCTCCTCCGACTTGAACATAAAAAGGAATTTCTAAATAATTATTTGTTAGCTTTAAAATTTCTCTTATGCTCATTTCATCTTTAAGTTCGTAAACACCACCCTTAATTTTTTCTCCCACGATCATATAAAATCTTTCGTTAGAATATTCTCCTTTATTTATCTTAGAAATATAATAAAAAGTTTCCACATTATTAACAAGTGTTGGCATATCAAACAAACCTTTTTCTGAAACAAACGGTGGTCTTTTTCTTGGCTCAGGATTTTTTCCTTCGATGAAATTTATTGCCGAAGATTCTTCTCCCCCAATATATCCCGTATCCTCTTCTATAATAGTAATATCTAATCCTTCAATTATTTTTTTATCAACCAAAGAAGAATATTTTTTGTTTAAATAAATATAAGCAGAAGAATTATCTATAGTTTCAAGAGCAATTTTAATTCCAGAAATTACTTCGTCAAAATAATTTTCTAAAATATATTTGTCTTTAGCCAAATCAAGTTCACCCTCTGCGGCATTACAAATTATATATTTCTTTGAAGAATTATTTTTTAAAACACTTTCCCATTTTAAATAAGTAGGAAATCCAGCTCCGCCCCTACCTTTCAAATTAGCTTCTTTTAATTTTTGAATAATGTCTGTTTTCATTTTATTAAAGAAGCAATCCAATCAATGATAAGCTCTATGAATACAAAGCCCACAATTAAGATAGCAATAACAATTAAATAATCTGTTTTTTTCATATTTCTAATATTAATGTTTCTATAGCAATATTCTCATCTATTTTTCCTGTTTTAATTCCCGAATCAATTTCTAAAATTTTATTATAAATTCTTTTTAAATCTTCAAAAGAAAACTTTTCTGACTGATAAAAAGACTTTCTTGCAACAAAAGGATTTAAAGAAGTTTTTCTATAATCTCCAGCTGTTTTTACAATTAACATATTTTTAAACTGATAAGCAATCATAGCTAGCAATCCAAAAACAGACTCTCCTTTATCTAAATGTTTTTTAATTAACTTTATTGCCTTTTCTTTGTCCTTATCCGCTAAAGCATCTACGGTGGTGAATATATTTGTTTCTGCTTGAATGTTGATTAATAATTTAACATCTTCTTCTGCAATTTCTTTTTTATAAGAAATTAATTTATTAATTTCATTGTGTTGTCTCCACAAATCATTACCAATATATTCAAGCAATAAATCTACTGCCTGAGAAGACGCACTTCCATTATTTTTTTCAATTTCTTCTAGTATCCATTTTCTCAATTCTCCCTCTTTTAATAAATCGAATTCTTCGATCGTAGATTTTTTTCTAATAAAAGAATAGAGAATATCACCCTTAAGAACTTTATCTGTTTCATATAATATTATTATATTTTCCGAATCAAGAAATTCTTTTCCTTTTTCTTTTATTTCTTCTTTTAATGTTTTATTTGAAAAAACATTTTCAATAATAATTAATTTTTTTTCATTAAAAAAAGAAAGTCCTAGAACTTCATTTTTTAATTCTTCAAAAGTTAAAATTTTTCCATCTAAAAATCTTTCGTTAATACCGCTTTCATTTTTAAATTCTTTTTTAAGTTCGTTCAATCTATTTTTCGAACGATATGTATCTTTTCCGTAAAGTAATATAATCATTTATTTTTGACAATGAGGACAATAAAAAGTTCCCCTACTTCCTATCTTAACATATCTAATAATTCCATTACAATCTAGACATTTCATTCCTTTTCTTCCATAAACTAAAACACTGCTTTGATAATTTCCTTTATTCCCTTTGAGTCTTCTATAATCAGACATTGAAGTTCCTTTTAATTCTAATGCCTTTTTTAAAATTATTTTTATAGCCTCGTAAATACTTTCCATTTCTTCTTCGGTTAAACTTTCTGTTTTTCTTTCTGGATTTATTTTAGAAAGAAATAAAATTTCAGAAGAATAAATATTTCCAATACCCGCAATTTTTTCTTGATCCAATAATAATTTTTTAATATTTGTCTTTTTCTTTTTTGCAATACTTTTAAAATAATCTAAGGTAAACTCTTTTGAAAATGGCTCTGGACCTAACTCCTTAATTTCTTTCAAATTAGAAAATTCTTTTTTTGTATAAAGTTCCATTTTTCCAAATTGTCTCAAATCTGAAAAACCCAATTCTTCTCCTGAATCTAAATAAAAAATGATATGAACATAACTATTATATGGATCGTCTTTAATAGGACCTTCTATGGCAGGAAAAGATTCGTCTTTTTCAGTTTTCCATTTTCCTAAAAGAAAATGTCCTGTCATTTTAAGATGAACTAATAAAATTAAATCGTCTGACAACTCTATAATAATATATTTTGCCCTTCTGGTAACTTGAACTATTCTTTTCCCTTTAAGTTCTAAAACAGAAAAATTCTTGATAAGTTTTTTCTTACCAACCCAAACATCTTCAATAACTCTTCCTTTAATCTTTTCATTAAGTTCATCAACTATAGTTTGTACTTCTGGTAATTCTGGCATTGTTTTTCTTGACAATAAGTCAAATTAATATATAATAATCATATAAACACCACGAAAAAAACCCTTTTAAGGTTCCGTCCTTAACGGGGGTTTTTTCATTTGTATCTTACTTTTAACATCTTTTAAATATACAATTGGTAAATTAGTTCTTTTTAACAATATAGAACACTTGCTAGTTATACTTGGAGAAATAATAGTTTTAAACTTTCCTTTTTCGTCTAAGAATTTTGCTAGTCCTGAAAAATCACCATCACTTGTAATCAATACTTGTTTGTCGCAAGAATTTTCATAAGCATCAATTACTGATTTTAAAACTAAATCTGCATCACAATTTCCTTTTGCATTTTCTTCTTTATCATAACTGATTTCTTTAAAAACTAAAACATATCCTGCTTCCTGAAGAAAAAGATATAGATTTTTTTGTTCAGGAACTAATCCAATAAAATAATAAGCTTTGGTTACATTATACTTATCAGAAAGCCATTTTCTAAACCGAATAAGATCTATTCTCCAGTTAGATTTGGTTACTCCTTTGTATAAATTATTTCCGTCTATATATGCAAAATTGTTTTGTTGTTTCTTGTTTACCATTTAATTTCCTAACACTACCAATGTCTTGACTTTTTTTAAAAAATTCTATAATATTTATATATACCTGCCCGAGGTTAATTCGGGATAACGAACCACAAAGGCCTGAGAAATCAGGTTTTTGTTTTTAATTTAGTTATTTTTTCCTTAATCTCTTGAGCGTTTATAATTAAATCTGCAGACTCTTTTAATTCTTTTGTTAT
>JAQVBN010000035.1 GCA_028690275.1 Minisyncoccota bacterium
GTTGTTTCTTCTAATTTAGGATTAAAGTTAGAAGAGATTGATTTGGCTATGCTTGGTCAAGCAAGAAGGGTTGTTGTTAGTAAAGACAAGACTATAATTACTGAAGGTAAGGGGGAAAAAGGAGACATCGAAGCAAGAATCAAACAATTAAAGGCTCAAATTGCTAACTCAAAAGATGGTTTTGATAAAGAAAAAATGCAAGAGAGATTAGGAAAGCTTTCTTCAGGAGTAGCGATTATAAAAGTGGGAGCTGCCACTGAAGTTGAGCAAAAAGCAAGAAAGCATAAAGTTGAAGACGCTCTTGCGGCTACAAAAGCAGCTATTGAAGAAGGTATTGTTCCTGGAGGAGGAACCGCTCTTCTAAGATGTCAAAAAGCACTAGATGGTTTGAAGGTTTCTAATGATGAGCAGATTGGAGTAGAAATTATGAAGAGAACTTTAGAGGAACCTATAAGAAAGATTGCAGAGAATGCGGGTAAAGATGGGGCAGTTATTGCTGCTGAGGTAAAGAAACTTTCTTCTGAAGAAGGGTATGATGCTTTAAATGATAAGTTTGTTAATATGTATGAAGCAGGAATCGTTGATCCTACCAAAGTAGTAAGATCATGTATTCAAAATTCAATTTCGGCTGCTTCAATGCTACTTACAACAGAGTGTGTTATTGCTGAGAAAAAAGAAGAGGGTGGATGTACTTGTGGAAGTCAACCAACAATGCCTCAGATGTATTAAAAAGAAACCCTGCTTGGCAGGGTTTTTTATTTTTGATATAATATATTTAATGTTATTAATAACTGGAAACAAAAATAAAGTAAAAGAGTTCGAAGAGATTTTAGGTTTTAAAATAAAATCTTTAAGTTTAGACCTAGAAGAGATTCAGGAAGTAGATATTGAAAAAGTTTCTGAGTATAAGGCTAGAAAGGCCTATGAAAAAACAAAAGAACCAATTATTGTTGAGGATATTGGCTTGTTTTTTGATGAATTAAATGGTTTGCCAGGAGCTTTGATTAAATGGTTTGAAAAAAGATTATCTTACGAAGAGATTTGTAATTTGATTAAAAAAAATAGAAAAGCGACTGCAAAGATCTGCATTACCTATTTTAATGGTAAGAAGATTAAACAGTTTATAGGAGAAATCAAAGGGACTATTTCTGATAAACCTAGGGGAGAGAATGGATTTGGTTGGGATTGTATCTTTATCCCCAAAGGAAGTGAGAAAACTTTTGCAGAAATGAAGAAAGAGGAGAAAAACAATATTTCCATGAGAAAGATAGCTTTAGAGAAAATGAAAAGTTGTAATTTTGTTTTTTAGATGGTAATATTTAAGAAATTATTAATTAAGTTCCAAAGATATTTTTAAAGAAATTATTAAAAAATTAGATCTAAAGAATGTTCCTAAAGAAGACAAAGAGCAGCTTTTAGAAGAAGTGGAAGAGATTCTTTTAGATAGAGTTTTATCTAGGATGATGAACGAGCTTGAAGGGGAAGATGCGATTAAGGTTAACAATTTATTAGAAAAAGATTTGCAAGAAGAGGTTTCTTCATTTTTTTATGAAAGATTTCCCAATATGAATGATTTCTTTGAAGAGGAGATAAAAAACATACAAGAAGAAATTTTAAATAAATATTCAAAAAATAACTAATATGGCAGAAATAAACAAAGATAATTATAGAGAACCAATTTCTGATGTTGATTTAGGAGCTAATAATTTTGATTTTTTATCAGAAGAAACAGAAGAAGCTTTACCTCTCGAAGAAACTAAAGAAGAAAAACCAGTAGATGTTTCTATTAAAGAGTCTATTATTAAAGAAGAAGCTTTACCTAAAGAAGAAATATTACCTTCGAAAGAAGAAGAAACAGTTACTCCTGATCTTAGTGCTTTTCCACATATAGAAATTGAAGAACAAGAGGAGGTTGAAGAGGAACCTATTAAAGAAGAAAAACCAGTAGATGTTTCTATTAAAGAGTCTATTATTAAAGAAGAAGCCTTACCTGTAGAAGATGTTAATCCTCTTAAAAGAAAAATTGAAATAAAGGAAGCTTCTGTTGAAGAAGAGGCACCAATTGAGATAGAAGAATCATATAAGGAGATAAGAGATGCTTTTTGGGATAAGATTAATCCTGCTAATGTTAATAGATTTAAAGATCTTTGTTTGGAAGAAAATGAAGAAAATAGGAACAAGCTTAACGATCTCAGTGTTAAAGTAACTTTCCTAGATGATGATTTAGAAGATGGGATGATTTCAGAAGAAGAAGCGATTTCAAGGATAAAAGAAATTCAAAGTAAAATATAATTTAAAAGGACGTGAAAACGTCCTTTTTTAGTTGCTTTTCTCTTAATTTTATTGTAGAATATTTGGTATGGAAGGAGTAAATTTTACAAACAAAGCGCAAAAAATAATTATTGCGTCACAAAACTTAGCAAAAGAATTAGGACAACAACAAGTTGATGGATTGCATCTTCTTTTTGTGGTTCTACTTGATCAGGATAACATTGTTTTAAATACTTTAAACAAGCTTTCTGTTGATATAAATGATTTAAAGAAAAGGGTTCAAATTGCTATTAATCAATTGCCAAAGGTCAAGGCTCCAGAGGTTTTAGGGCAATTCTATTTAACCCCTGATATGGAAAAAATCTTAGAAAGAGCTAGACAAGAAGCCACTCAAATGGGAGATTCTTTTATTTCTCTAGAACATCTTTTTCTAGCCATGCTTGATACAGAAGCGAAAGTAAAGTTTGTTTTAGAAAGAGTTAAATATACTAGAAATGTAATGACTGAGGATATTATTCCTTTAGATTATGATTCTGCCCTAGATACGATTATGGATTTTAGGGGAGATGATCCAATTACCACACCCGATCCAGAAACAAAACAAAATGTTTTAGAGCAATATTCAATTAATTTAACAGACAAAGCTAGAAGGGGGGAATTAGATCCAGTTATTGGCCGAGAAGATGAAATTAGAAGATTGATGCAAATTCTTTCAAGAAGAACAAAGAACAATCCTGTTTTAATAGGAGAACCAGGAGTAGGAAAAACAGCCATTGTTGAAGGATTAGCTCAAAGAATCATTAAAGGAGAGGTTCCAGAAAGCTTAAAATCAAAAGAAGTTGTTTCTCTTGATTTAGGAGCTATGATTGCTGGAACTAGATATCGTGGAGAATTTGAAGATAGAACCAAAGCTTTATTAAAAGAAATTAAAAAAGGAGAAGGAAAGTATCTTCTTTTCATTGACGAACTTCATACTTTGGTGGGAGCTGGTTCTGCTGAAGGAGCCATGGACGCTTCTAATCTTTTAAAGCCAGCTTTAGCCAGAGGAGAACTTAAAGCTATTGGAGCAACCACCCTAAAGGAATATCAAAAATATATTGAAAAAGATGCTGCTCTTGAGAGAAGATTTCAGCCAATTTTAGTTGTTGAGCCTTCAATTGAAGATGCGGTTTCTGTTTTGAGGGGAATTAAGGAAAAATATGAGTTTCATCATGGAATTAGAATCAAAGATTCTGCCTTAGTCGCTGCTGCTGAGTTATCGTCTCGATATATCGCCGATAGATGTTTACCTGATAAAGCCGTTGATTTAATGGATGAAGCGGCTGCCGCTCTTAGACTTGAAATTGAATCAAATCCTAGAGAACTGGAAGATTTGAAGAAAGAAATTCAAAGATTAGAGATTGAAAGAGAGGCTCTTAAAAAAGAGACTTCTTTAAGCAAGAAAGAAGCGACCGAGAAGGAAAAGAGAGAAAAGGTTATTATCCGAGAATTAGCAGAATTAACAGAAAAGGCAAATAATTATTCTGTTAGATGGAAGAATGAAAAAGATACTATGATAGAGATGCAGTCTTTAAAGTCTCAAGTAGAAGAGAATAAGACAGAGTTAGAAAAATATCTTAAGGAAGGAGATTTACAAAAAGTGGCAGAGATTAAATATGGAATCTTGCCTGACTTATTTGTTAAACTTAATAAAAAGGAGGAAAAGTTAAAAAAACTTCAAGAGAATAATCCTATTTTAAAACAAGAGATTGGACCAGAGGACATTGCTGCTGTTGTAGCTCGTTGGACAGGAATTCCTGTGACTAGATTATTAGAATCAGAAGCTTACAAGCTTGAAAAGATGGAAGATATTCTTTCTAAGAGGGTGGTTTCTCAAAGACAGGCCATAGAAGCAGTTTCTAATGCTATTAGAAGATCTCGTGCTGGTATTTCTGATGAATCTAAACCACTTGGTTCTTTCATTTTCTTAGGACCAACAGGAGTAGGAAAGACAGAGACCGCAAGAGCTTTAGCTGATTTTCTATTCAATGATTCTAACGCATTGATTCAAATAGACATGTCTGAATACATGGAGAGACATGATGTTTCTAAAATGATTGGTTCTCCTCCAGGATATGTTGGTTACGATGAAGCCGGACAATTAACAGAGAAAATTAGAAGAAAACCTTATTCAGTTGTTCTTTTGGATGAAATTGAAAAAGCTCATCCAGAAATTTTCAACATTCTTCTTCAAGTTTTAGAGGACGGAAGGTTGACTGATGCTAAAGGAAGAGTTGTTTCTTTCAAAAATGTTATTTTAATTATGACTTCTAATGTTGGTTCTGAAATTATTATGAAAGAATCTTCTTTGGGTTTTGGTGCTAACACAAAAGCAAGGAGTAAGGCTGATTTAAGGGAAAAGGTTATGGGAGCCTTGAAAGAACAATTTAAACCAGAGTTTTTAAATAGAGTTGATGAGGTTGTCCTCTTTGATTATTTGGATAAGAGTGAAATCAAACAAATAGTGGAGCTTGAATTAAAGAAAGTAGAAGAAAGATTGTCTAAAAAGAATATTAAAATCAGCATTTCAGCAAAAGCAAAAGATATTCTTTCTGAACAAGGATATGACAAAAATCTAGGAGCAAGACCTTTAAAGAGAGTTATTCAGCAAAAGATTTTAAATCCATTAGCCCTTAAAATTGTTGTAGGAGAGATAAAAGAAGGTGATAGAGTTTCTATTGATGGGGAGAATAACGAAATTATTATTAAAGAGAATAATAAAAAGAAACTAGCTAATGTCAAATAAAACACTTGTTTTTATCGTTATTATTGTTTTAATCCTTCAATCTTCGTGGGTGGCTTATTCTTTGTCTAATATTTCTAAGGTTGAAATGGTGCAAAAAGAAACAACCGTGATTTTAACTAAAGAAGATTTTATCCAAGAATATCTTCAAAAAATACAAAAAAGTGTCTTGTATGTAGAAGATCTTGATAGTAAAAAAGAAAGTTCGGGAATTATTTTGACTTCTGATGGGTTAATCTTAACTCTTAATGATAATATAGTGAGAGGAAATGATTTTGATTTTAGATTTTTGGGAGAAAGTAAGGTTTACGAAATTAGAAAAAGAGATGCAGAAAATAACTTGGCTTTAGTTCAAGTAGGGGAGATTAATTTAACCCCTTGTCCTCTTTCAGATGAGGTAAATGTTATTTTGGGTGAAAATGTTTATATCGTAGGAACAGACAAAGAAGGAAACTATGTTTTTGGAGAAGGAATTATCAAGACTGTTTCTGGAAAAACAGACATTTTAGGAGATTCTAGCTTTAATGGTGCCCCTGTTTTTAATAAAAAAGGGGAGATTCTAGGCATTGGTCAATTAAATAATGGTTTAATGGAAATAATTTTAATTAATAATATAAAAGATTTTACAAACTTATGACAACAGAATTAGTAGTTAAAAAAACAATTGGTTGGCTATTTCTTTTAGTGGGAATTATGGTTATTCTATATACCGCCTTAAGTACAATAAATTATTTTACCGGAGTTTATCCTTTTCCAGAGCTTTTCGTTTCTTCGGAAACAGTTTCTACTGTTTCGGAATCGTCAGATAGCTTGAATAGTATGATAGAAGGAATGCTTTCCAATCAAATCAATTCTTTTATTTCAAAAGATTCTATTAACTTAATTTTAAATATGACAGCTTGGAGTTTATTTGCTTTCTTTATGGTTTATCTTGGAGCAAAGGTTTTTGAACTAGGGCTTAAAGTGATGAAAGAGTAATTTTGATTGACTTTTTAAAATTTTTTCCCTATAATCAATACCATATGGAGAAGGATAGAATTATTAAACTTACAAACGCACTATATAAAGTTACAAGTCTTTTTCC